>JAUIKP010000350.1 GCA_030430725.1 Nitrospiria bacterium | reverse complement strand
TTAAGCCAACACCAGAGGCCGGAAATTCTGACACCCCCGAATGGCCTCCGGGACTCTTCTTAGACAGGAATAAAGCGGATGCGGTGATTAAAGGTATCGGCAATCGCAATATTGCCCAAAGTGTCCACAGCCACACCAAACGGAAAATTGAGGCTACTATCCAAAGACGGGCCTCCATCACCAGCCCATGCCGATTGGCCATTCCCGGCGACCAGGGTCATTTCCTTATTGACGGCATCCCACTTCCGGAGTAAGTGATGATCGGAATCCGTGATAAGCACATGTCCTTGTGGTGTGATCGCGATGCCATAAGGCCTGGCCAACGCCTGAGATTGTTCATTCGCCCCACGCTCGTAGCGAAACTCGGCGCCATCACCGGCCACCGTAGATAGAATCCCCGTGCAGTGGTCCAGCATACGAATACGGCCATTAAACGTATCGGCAATATAGAGATTTCCATGGCGATCCAGTGCCAATCCGCTCGGTCCCGCAAGCGCAGACTCGATCGCAGGCATGCCATCTCCGGTAAATCCGGACTCCCCCGTTCCTGCGACGGTTGTGATGACACCCGATTCCAAATCCAGCATACGAATGCGATTATTACTCTGATCGGCAATATAAAGCCGATCACCATCCACCGCTAATGCCACCGGTTCATTCAACGAAGCAGATGTCCCGGGACCACCGTCTCCCGTCCACTTCGCCTGGCCGGTCCCGGCCACGGTCCGGATCACCCCTGTTTTGGAATCTACCCGCCGAATGCGATGGTTCCAGGTGTCGGCAATAAAGAGAGTGCCTGCCGCATCAACGGCGACGGCAGAGGGAAAATTTAATTGTGCTCTTGTGGCCAAGGCTCCATCTCCCGCAAACCGATCTTTGCCCATCCCCTGTCCAACTATATAGCGAACCGTTCCACTCAAATCAGGCGTTTGAGAGTAGGCTTGGCCCGGAATCTCATTTATATCCGCAAGAGGATCAATCTCCTCCTCGACGTTCGAAGTTGGAGATGGAGTCGGGGACCCTGGATTTTCTCCGCCGACGCCCCGCATGATGAGACACCCGGCTACCGTTTCGATGACACCAGTCAAATGTCGCAAACGGCGAATGACATGATTTTCCGAATCGGCAATCAGGAGATTGCCTTCAGCGTCAAAACACACATTCTTGGGTTCATTCAGAACTGCTTGAGTCCCAAGCTGTCCGTCGCCCTCATACCCGGGCTCCCCTGTTCCCGCTATCGTAAGAATCTGCCCACTCTGTCCTTGCCCAATCATCTGTTTAGTGTCCTAACTGCTTTACGATGTGATCGCCCATTTCAG
Source organism: Nitrospiria bacterium (assembly GCA_030430725.1). Taxonomy (GTDB): domain Bacteria; phylum Nitrospirota; class Nitrospiria; order Nitrospirales; family UBA8639; genus Nitrospira_E. Next base: position 2,942 of record JAUIKP010000350.1, on the reverse strand, counting down.
CGGTTCCAACCAGCGTACACCCCTGACTTTCAATATCTTTCGTGCGATATCCCTGCTCAAGAGTCTTCTGAATTGCCGATTCAATCATCTCGGCTTCATCCGTCAATTCGAACGAATAGCACAACATCATGGCTGCGGAAGCAATGATTCCAATAGGATTGGCGATGTTTTTCCCGGCAATATCCGGAGCGCTTCCATGGATAGGTTCAAACATCCCCACGGTCGCTCCAACGCTGGCAGAAGGAAGCATGCCTATCGACCCCGTCAGCATCGCCGCTTCATCACTCAAAATATCTCCAAACAAATTGGTCGTCACCACCACGTCGAATTGCTTGGGATAGCGAACGAGTTGCATCGCACAATTGTCTACATACATGTGACGCAATTCCACATCTGGGAAGTTCTGATGCACGTTGATCACTTCTCGCCGCCAGAGCTCGGACGACTCCAACACGTTGGCCTTATCGATTGAATGAACCAGGCCGCGCCGCTTTCTGGCAGCCTGAAAAGCTACATCCGCGATCCGTCGGATTTCCTCCGTCGTGTAGACTTCGGTATTTAATCCTCGATGCCCTGTCGCCGTTTGTTCAATGCCTTTCGGTTTGCCAAAATAAATCCCACCGGTCAACTCTCGAACAACCAGAATATCAATACCTTCAACGATTTCCGGCTTGAGGCTGGACGACCCAACCAACGCTGAATACATTTTTGCCGGTCGGAGGTTAGCGAAAAGCCCAAGTTGCTCGCGCAATCCGAGCAAGGCGCGTTCCGGCCGACGCTCATATTCAAGACCCTCCCACTTCGGTCCACCCACAGCTCCCAAGAGGACGGCATCACTCGATTGAGCTAAACTCAGGGTCTCGGTCGGCAGTGGAATGCCCCTAGCGTCAATCGCCTCCCCGCCAACCTGCCCATGGGTAAAGGTAAATTGATGGTCACACTTCTGACCAATGGCCTCAAGAACCCGGATCGCTTGTGGCATAATTTCAGGTCCGATTCCATCACCCGGCAATACGGCAATCCGTTTCTTCATGATTCCCCCAATAATATGATGAACATCATTGATGTGATTCTGGCAATAAACACGCGACTAAACGGTCTAGGAGAGGCACATGCCCATGGACGAAGAAAATGGCAGGAGATCAGTGGTTCGTTTATTGAGATAATCGGAATACGCTCTTCAACACAACCCGATTTTTTGTTCGGCTCTGGCATGTCGTTCCTTCAATTCCGCCAATTTATTGAGCGCATTGAGGTAGGCCTGCGCAGACGCCAGAATAATATCCGTATCTGATCCGTGACCGGTAACGGTTTCTCTATTTTCCTCGACGCGGACTGACACTTCTCCCTGGGCATCGGTACCACCCGTAATCGCTTTTACGATATAGGCACGCAGAAGACTTTTCGTTTCAGTCAGGGCCGCAATGGTCCGATACACCGCATCCACCGGCCCATCACCCGTGCCTGTCAGTTTCGCAACTCGCCCATCCATCATCAATTCCACCATCGCGGACGGCTGCTGCTCCAAGCCACTTTCCACACGCAACCCCTTTAAGGCATAACGCTCCGGAACCTTGGTAATCGCCTTATTGACGATAGTCTCCAGATCTTCTTCAAATAATTCCTTTTTTTGATCCGCCAGATGTTTAAAGCGTTCAAATGCCTCTTGCAATTCCTGATCAGAAAGGGTGTATCCCAGATTCGCCAGCTCCTCACGAAAGGCATGCCGGCCGGACAGTTTGCCCATCACCAACCGACTTTGGGTTAATCCGACGGATTCCGGTCTCATGATCTCATAGGTACTTTTGTCCTTGAGTAACCCGTCCTGGTGAATACCGGACGTGTGCGCAAAGGCATTGGCACCCACAATGGCTTTATTGGGCTGAACCACCATTCCAGTGATATTGCTGACCAAACGACTGGCTTTGGAGATTTCCTCGGTGCGTATGATGGTATCAGACTGGTAAAAATCTGTACGCGTACGAAGTCCCATCGCGACTTCTTCCAACGAGGCATTGCCGGCTCGTTCACCAATCCCGTTGATCGTACATTCCACCTGGCCTGCTCCCGCATAAATGGCGGCCATGGAATTTGCAACCGCCAACCCCAAGTCGTTATGGCAATGAACGGAAATAATGGCCGTCTCTATCCCCCGAACTCGCTCTCTTAATGTCCGAATAATCTTTCCAAATTCCTCGGGAGTGGTATACCCCACCGTATCTGGAATATTCACCGTTCCCGCTCCAGCCTCCACCACGGCTTCCACCACTTCACAGAGATAGGTCAAATCCGAACGGGTGGCATCCATGGGAGAATATTCAACATCCTCAACATAACCTCGGGCATGGCGAACCATCTCTACTGCCCTCTTGAGAGCTTCATCCCTGGTCATGCGAAATTGATGTTTCAGGTGGATATCCGAAGAAGACAAAAACGTATGGATACGGCACTTGGGTGCACCTTTGAGTGCCTCCCAAGCCCGGTCAATATCTTCCGGTTTTGCCCGGGCCAGACTGCAAATGACCGGACCTTCCACTTCCTGGGCAATACGTTGAATCGCTTCAAAATCACCAGGAGAGCTAAACGCAAAACCGGCCTCGATAATATCCACATTCAACCGGGCTAATTGCTTCGCCACGAGGATTTTTTCTTCGATGTTCATGCTCGCGCCAGGAGACTGCTCTCCATCCCGCAAGGTGGTATCAAAAATTCGGATCATCCGTGTCATGGCTCATTACCCCCACATTTGGTCTTCATCTAACTCCCTTCTCCTCTGCATGGCGATTCATTCATTTCTGGAGTCCACCCGGTCTAACCTCTTCCGCCGGCTTTTTCCCCATCATACCTGCTACCAGCTTCCAGCCTTGCTCCAATACACCCGAAAGCGCATAGGCTGCAAATACAACAAAAAGCATTGCCTGAGGATACGCTAAGACCGCCAT
>JAUIKP010000349.1 GCA_030430725.1 Nitrospiria bacterium | reverse complement strand
CTTAAAACCCTGCATATTCATATCCCCTTTCTTGAAATTAAAAAGCTCACCCACACGAACACAATCATTACGGCCTTTTTTTACTGTTGAAATCTCATTTCATAATAATTCCTCAAATTTCATATAGCAATTTCATAAGGAAAGTTGGGGTAAAGATCGTGAGCAAGGTATACTAGGATTATGCGCCACCATGCGAAGATGACATCCAAGAGAAAGAGAAGGTGATATGGAAGATTTTTTGCCAGGACTAGCAGGCATTCCTGCAGCGAAATCAACAATCAGTTTTGTAGATGGACTCCAGGGAATTCTGGAATATCGCGGCATCCCGATTGAGGAACTTGCAACCCGAAGCACCTTCACCGAAACGGCATTTCTATTATTATTCAACCGGCTTCCAACCCAAGCAGAACTCTCGCGGTTTCATGAGGATCTTACTCACCATCGCCGGATCAAATATCGCATCACCGATCTCCTGAAATGCCTCCCGGAGCATGGACATCCGATGGATGCTCTCCAGGCGGCAGTGGCCGCCCTGGGCATGTTTTATCCGGTACCCGATGTCCGGGATGATGCCACCCGGTATTGGACCGCTGTCCGGCTCATCGCGAAACTCCCTACCATTGTCGCGGCGTTTGCCCGCCTGCGTCATGGTGATGAACAGATCCAACCGCGAGACGACCTTTCCTTCGCCGAAAACTTTTTGTATATGCTCACCGAAAAAGTTCCTGCTCCCGACATTGCCAGGATGTTTGATATTTGTTTGATTCTCCATGCCGAACACACGATGAACGCTTCAACCTTTAGCGGACTGGTGACCGCCTCCACACTGGCCGATCCGTTTACAGTAATCGCCTCAGCCATTGGTACCTTGGAAGGCCCGTTACATGGTGGCGCAAATGAGGCGGTCATTCACATGTTAGAGGACATTGGAACCATTGAGGCAATTCCTGCATATCTGGACCAGAAATTTTCATTAAAACAAAAAATAATGGGGTTCGGACATCGGATTTATAAAGTCAAAGACCCACGCGCCACCGTATTACAAGCGTTCGCCCAAGAATTGGATTCCCGACCGGATGGAAATTCCTTATTTGCTCTGGCCAGGGCGGTTGAACAGGAAATGGAACAACGCGTGGGCCCTAAAGGCATACGGCCCAACGTGGATTTTTACTCCGGGATTATTTACCATCGAATGGGCATTGACACGGATTTATTCACTCCGGTTTTTGCGATGGCCAGAGTGGCCGGGTGGTTAGCGCACTGTTTTGAACAATATCAGGACAACCACTTGTTCCGGCCCGACCAGATTTATGAAGGACCCCGCCATCGCTCTTATCAATCAGTGGAAACGCGTGAGACCTGTTAATCCGGTCACCAATCCGGTCGAAATGAGAATCCTTGTGCCACGCATCCTTGCTTAAGCGTGATGAACTCTTCATTTTCTTATGATGTACTCGTCATTGGTGCCGGTCTGGCGGGAATGCGGGCGGCTATTGCTTCACATAATCAAGGGGCTTCTGTGGCCCTCATGACGAAAGTCCATCCCGTGCGCAGTCATTCCAATGCCGCGCAAGGCGGCATTAACGCCGCCCTGACCGACAGGGGAGACCGCTGGGAAGACCATGCCTTCGAAACGGTGAAAGGCAGTGATTATCTAAGCGACCAGGACGCCGTGGAAGTCCTCGCTCAAGAAGCGGGCCAGGATATTATCGCCTTGGAGCATATGGGGGTCATCTTTAACCGAAATGAGGAAGGTCACCTGGGTACGCGCCGATTCGGCGGACAAAAACGGGCACGAACTTTTTTCGTGTCAGATTTTACCGGGCAGGCGATGCTTCACGTCCTGTATGAACAAACTCTGCAGGCAAAAATACCCGTCTATGAAGAATGGTTTGTAACCTCCCTCGTGAAAGACGACCAGGGACGGTGTGCGGGAGTGGTGGCCTTTGAAATTCGCACAGGAACATTTGCACTATTTCGAGCCAAAGCCGTGATCATGGCCACCGGCGGCTTAGGCCGAGTGTACGAACCCAGTACCAATGCCTTGATTTGCACAGGTGATGGCATGGCCGTGGCCTACAGGGCCGGGGCCCCATTAATGGATATGGAAATGGTGCAATATCACCCGACGACGCTGAAGGGGAAGGGCCTCTTGATTACAGAAGCCGCCAGGGGAGAGGGGGCCTATCTTCTCAACAGCAAGGGGGAACGCTTCATGGAACGCTATGCGCCCAATATGCTGGAGCTGGCCTCGAGGGATGTCGTCTCCCGTGCGGAGCAAATTGAAATCAATGAAGGGCGTGGCGTTAAAGGCTGCGTCCTGCTCGACTGCCGGCATTTGGGACGGACCTTTCTTCAAGATCGCCTCGGACAAATTTACGCCGAAGCCAAAACATTTGCCAATGTCGATTTAGCCGAGGAGCCCTTACCCATCCGACCGGGCATGCATTACCAAATGGGAGGCATCAAAACCGATACCGAAGGCCGATGTTGGGATGTTCAAGGCCAGTGGGCCGGGGTTCCAGGTCTCTTCGCTGCCGGGGAAACTGCCTGCTTGAGCTTGCATGGCGGCAATAGATTGGGCGCGAACTCGTTGTTGGACACTGTGGTGTTTGGCCGACGGGCTGGAACATGTGCCGCAGAATACGCCAATACGATCTCTTCTCCCACCATTCCAGACAGCGTGATAGACGCAGACAACAACCTGGTGGCCGGCATTGTGGGACGGAAAGGTCCGGGAGAACGAGCGGCTGCGTTGCGCCTGGAGATGGGAACCACCATGAACCAGCATGTGTCGGTTTTTCGTGAGGAGGAAGGGATGGAGGCCGCCCTCCGCCATATTACCAACTTAAAAACACGTTGGTCCGATCTCACCATTCAGGATAAAGGGCAGGTATTTAATACCGGATTGATATCGGCATTGGAACTGGGGTTTATGTTGGACTGTGCGGAAGCCATTATTGTGGGGGCGCTCACCAGACAGGAGAGCCGTGGGGCCCATTTCCGGACGGATTATCTTGATCGGGACGACGAACACTGGCTCAAACATGTATTGCTGTATCATAGACCCGATGGTCCTCCACACGTCGATTATTTACCGGTGCGAATCACCCAATGGCAACCTCAAATTCGCGTCTATTAATCAGATCAATGGGCCCATCATGGCTGTTCCGGAGCCGTCTTGGGACTGCGAAGCCACCCGGTAACGGCTTGAAGGAGGTATACTATAAGCACAAGCCGAGGAATTATCCCAACTGATGCACACCACTCTTCGCATACGCCGCTTTAATCCGGAACACGATCGCCCCTCCTCGTATTATCAGGAATATGATCTGGAAATTGATCCCTCCGATAGTGTCCTCGATGGACTCATTAAAATTCGAGAAACCATCGATGATTCCTTAACACTCCGTTGTTCCTGTCGCGGAGCCATTTGCGGGTCCTGCGGCATGCGCATTAACGGGCATGCCACGCTGGCCTGCAAAACCAAGATGCTTTCGGTCGCTTCGGAAGGTGAAACGATTCAAGTTGAACCCATGAATAACATGTCGGTCATTAAAGATCTGGTCACGGACATGGCACCGTTCTGGTCGAAGATTCGACAGATTCAGCCATGGCTCCAACCGGAAGGGCCGCCTCCAAACGCTGAATACACCGCCTCCCCGGAGTCCATGAGCCACCTCTCTGGAGTCATGAGCTGTATCATGTGTGGTGTCTGCGTCTCCGACTGCACGGTCATGGATATCGACAAGACGTTCGTGGGGCCTGCTGCCTTGGCGAAAGCCTACCGGTTCCTCGCCGACCCGCGGGATGCGGCGACTTCCCAACGACTGAATTCCCTTAATCAGGCGGGCGGCATGTGGGATTGCACCCGGTGTATGGAATGTATTCAGGTCTGTCCTAAAGGGGTAGGCCCGATGGACCGCATCATGGCGTTGCGGGCCAAAGGCCTGGCAGAAAAAGTTCCGGCCACCTGTGGCTCCCGACATGCCGAGGTATTTTCGGACATCATCAAACACAAGGGGATCCTTGACGAACCGATGCTGGCGATCAGGACCTTCGGCCTCAAAAATATTGGCCAATTGCTCGGTATGGTCCCCATGGTCGTTCAATCGGTCCTCAAAGGCAAAGTCCCCTTTTTGGGGCCGCTTCATCGTCCGATTTCCGGAATCCAACATATCCAACGGCTCTTTAAACAGGTCAGGAAAAAACGATGACATCTGCCAAAACCATTGCCTTGATTTCCGGGCACAACCCTATTCTTCCTGAGATAAGGAAAAAACAAG
>JAUIKP010000348.1 GCA_030430725.1 Nitrospiria bacterium | reverse complement strand
AAGAAATCGATTCAATTGATTCCATGCATATCTATACGATAAAACGCGGTGCACCCATGCTCGGATCCATTGAGTTGGAATCCGTCAAACTTTATACCTTAGATGGAAAGTATGCTCGGGCCCTCTTTCATTACCATGGGGAAGCTATCCACAAAGCCATCTTACAGTATCTGAGAAATGAGTTTGGATACACCAAGGTCCCGTATGGATCGATGATTCGGGGATTAAGTCAACACTACACCTGGCGCGGGTCAGAAACCCAAATCACACTCACCTATCATGGATTTCGAGAGCGAGGAATTTTAACTGTGGAAGGTCGGATCTATGCCCCACTGTTTCTTGACACACTTTCTGATAATTCCTATTAACAGCTAAAAGTCCCTGACCATCAACAATAAACTATTCAAATTTCAGTCCTTCGCAGGAAGCCTTGCACGAAGCCAATCATGTGTTGTTTCGGGTTATCCCTCCTCCATGGCAAGGTCAGGAACTTTCTGGTCTCTATCATCGTTCAAACACCGCCTCAAGATTATTTTCATTTCCAAAAAGCGAAAGGATAATTGATTTCAAAGCGGCGATTGCCCCTCCACAATCTGTGCAGCGATAACAATCGGTCAATGAGCGTACCACTCCCCCGGGATGAACGCGGTGGCCGAAAATTTTTCCACCCTCTTTAAGTAGAACCCATTCATGAAAGGCATTATCACACCCGCCAGAAGGTTCGGACTGAAATGTTTGAATATAGTGAAGTTTTTATAATCGGCAGCGATGCCATTCCGCTCTTGGCAATCCGACTCCCGCCGAGTGTGAGAGACGGGCTATCGCGCTAAACCAGGTGTCCACAAAACCGGGGAGGAACCACACATCCTACTGGAGTGATAGAGTCAAACGAGCAGGACACAAGAGAAGAAATCGTATAGAGGGGAGCAACGATTTGCTTTATCCGCGGTTGTCCCCATAGAGTGAGCCTTGAACAATACTGAACCAATTGAGGAATCATGGACTCGGTCCGACACCAGAGGAGGAAAGACCACTCGAATCTGCTTTAAGACTTTTTTTTATAGAGTTCCCCTGCCTCCAGACTCCTCGGCGTTGCCTGCCTCTGTATGAGAATCATTCTCTCTCCGGGCAATTTTTCCAAAAGCCCTTGACTCCTCCTGAAACAAGGTTCACTATAGGCCCGTTTTTTTAACGTCATCCTAGCCGAATACCAATAGGGACTCCATGTCCAATCTCATTCGCTCGGATCTTCTCGACCTCAATCCCCACAAGACGGTTTCAATTCAGCGCGTTGGACTGGGGCACCATCAGGTCGTAATTGTGGATAATTTCTATCAATACCCTGATGAAATCCTGAAAGTCGCGTTGAACCTCCCCTATACCGACCGATTCGAAATCGTGGGGAATTTTCCTGGAGTTCGAGCCCGACTCAATTATGAGCACCACGAACTTGTGGAATCTCTAAGCGCCCTTTGGGGATGCCCTCTCTTCACTTTTTTTTCTCCCCAACCAGTCGTCTTTCAAGGAATCAAAACAGCCAACTACGCGCTAAACGTTGGGCAACGGCAACCTCACATCGATCAGGATATCACCGCCATGGTCTATTTGAATCCTGCAGATTCATGTACGGGTGGAACCGGCTTATATCGCCACCGCCCGACAGGACTCGAACGCATACCGCCGGTACCTGACGGGACCATACGACAACTTGCGACCCAACTGGAGCTCAGCGACGAATTCTTTGCCAGCCCGGAAGGATACGAAAATTTCCAAAATAGCATGATTTTCAATCCACTCTTCGCCTGTCGAGACAATAGGTATATCAATGACGGAAATGAATATTGGGAATTACTGAAACTTATCGAGATGCGCCCGAACAGATTGATGATGTTTGATGGACGGTGTTTTCATTCCCAGTATATCCAATCCGGCCACTACAACCAGGCCTTTCGGGTGAACCAAATTCTGTATCTCAGTCAAAAGAAAAAAATGCCCTGATTTCGGAATACCTCCCTCTCCCTGTAATGCACCATCCGTTTTTATTCCATTTCCTACTCCTCCTTGCCAAAGCTTAAACAGACATCAGTTCCTCATAGTTTCTTCGTTTAAATCAAGTTTCCAAAAATAGGGGAGAATATTCATCTCCACCAACAATGTTTGAAAAACCAGGGCCCTGATGCTCTACTCAAATCATCCCTGTTCCGTTCCCTGCAAATATGTTTCTTCCTTGTAACCTTGCATCACCAAAAGAAACAGACAAGCGACCAGAAACATGACGCCCGCAAAAAACCAATAGTAATCGGGGCCCGTCAAGGCAACCGTCCCATCTGAATTCTGAATCCAAAAATTTACAAAGGCGGTAAACCCGTTCCCTAAGGACACTGAGAGCAAAAATAAACCCATCAGGAGCGATTTGAGTTTAAGTGGAGCCTGAGTATAAGAAAATTCGAGACAGGTAATTGACACCATAACCTCTGCAGCCGTAATTACGACAAAGGCCAATAGCTGCCAACCAATCGCCGGTTCTATTCCCAACTCAATTTGTTGTTCAATATAGGCTGAAATCAAAAACGCCCCAACCGCCATGAAAAACCCCATGGCCATTTTTCGCAATGATGTGAGGAGAACCATTCTATTTAAAACCGGATAGACCACATAGGTAAATAAAGGAATAAACACCATGATCAACACCGGGTTCACTGCTTGAATTTGCGAAGGCAACCATTCAACACCCATCCAGACCCGATCCATATGTTGAGCTTGAAGAACCCACGCGGAAGAGGTTTGGTCATAGAGAGACCAAAAAAATGCGACAAACACATAAATACCCGCCAACTTCCCAATCACTCGCCATGTCTGTGGACAAGAAAGCGCTTGAAGCACGCCCGAAGGGTCAGGAGGAATATGCACATAGTGGGTCCGGCCAGACCAAAAAATGATGGTGGCCGCAAACATCAAGATGCCAGGCACCCCAAATGCCAGGCCAGGGCCAAAATGCTCAAGTAGCCAGGGGGTAAGCATCACGGATCCAAAGGCTCCCACGTTGATCGCGAAGTAAAACCAGGCAAAGGCCCTGGGTAAAAGGTGTCCATTCGCCAAACCAAACTGGTCCCCCAAATTAGCTGACACACAAGGCTTAATGCCCCCGGAGCCGATCGCAATTAAAGCCAATCCAACAAGCAGGCCGAATCGGGTGTGGTCTAAAGCCAAGACGACATGGCCGCCACAGTACACCAGAGATAGAAAAACAATGGTTTTATATTTTCCCCAAAAAGCATCGGCCAAAATCGCTCCCAAAAAAGGGAAAAAATACACTCCCGAGGCAAAAAGGTGAAAATAACTTTTCGCTTCTGCCTCGTCCATGGGATCCAGGCGTCCCTCTGTATTCAGCAACATCCCCGTCATAAACACTACCAGAATGGCTCGCATCCCATAGTAACTAAATCGCTCAGCACCTTCATTGACAACCAAATGCACGACTCCCGATGGCATGGAATCTGTCGTCGATGGCTCGGTCAGAAATTCATGTTTTTTCATGAACAAACTTTCATTTGTAAGAAGTGGACAAGCTTTGAAAATTCGTATAGATCCTATCCGGTGAGAACGGCTGTGTCAGTCCGACAAGCAAACCTCCGTCCCCACTGGGATGTCATTGTATAATGCCGACCCCTTTCCCGCCATTCCCAGGCTTGATCCTCATGGCCAGTCTTTCGGCTCTAAGAATGTTGTTTCCCGCGCCGGCACAGGCTCAGGAATCATCGGTTACGACTCTTGATACGATGATTGTCACAGGCTCCGCCCAACCCACCCAACCTCACCAATCAACCCAAAGCATTACGACCCTCAACGCGGAACAGATTGCCCCCCTTCAGCCCAATCGTGTCACCACCATCCTCCAACAAGTCCCAGGACTCCATACCGATGAGATGAGCGGGAGAAGCGGAATCAGTTCAGTGTATCTCCGAGGTGCCGATCCCAACTTCACCTTGATTATGCTGGATGGTGTCCCCATGAATGACTCAACGAACCAGCGAGGGGGATCAGTTGATTTTTCCACGATTCCTATTGATCGGATCGAGCGAGTAGAAATTGTTCGGGGACCTCTCTCGGCATTTTATGGTTCTGAAGCGATGGCGGGCGCAATCAATTTCATTACCAAATCTGCTTCCACGGCTCCCTCCTTTCGCGTCTTGGGGGAAGGAGGTCGATACGATTATCTCAAAGGGCTTATCCAAACCGGAGGATCTCTTGGACCATTATCTGCCAATCTGACGCTGTCCCATACCC
>JAUIKP010000347.1 GCA_030430725.1 Nitrospiria bacterium | reverse complement strand
TTCGTCAACGTTCATGTTTGGTTGGCCGGCATTCTCCTGTTCAAATACCACGGATGTAAATATTTTTTTAAAAACGTTAAGCGCGGCCTCGGTATTCCATGCCAGCGTATTAATATAAATACGCTGAGTCACCTTGTTGTCTTCATCATCTTCATCTCGTGCCCACAGATGATAAAAGTCCTCCATCAAGTCATCTCGTAAATTTGGTGGGAAGGTCTGAGGGGCTTTTGAAAGGTATACATCATGTAAGTATTTCATGAAGGGGCCAATCTTTAATTTTTCGCGCGGGTCGTCGGTCGCTTGAATCAAGACCCGGTCAAAAAAGTAATCAGAAGCCCACTGCGATAAATTGCAGAGTTTTGTTAAAAATGCTTTTAGCTGTATATCTATTTCCCCATCGGTTTGGTGAGGCGGCTCTTCCTGTGTCCCTTCGTAGAGCCCATAAATGAATTTTTGTTGGTCTTTCCCCGTATGGTCATATGCTGAAAAAATTTCCGATCGTTTGTCGTAGATTGTCTGTAAAAAATGATCCAGGCTGCAGGCAGAGCAAACCGAACCGGTATTCTCAGGTCCGTTACATCCGTTATGTTTATAAGGACACGGCATATGGCATTTCGTCCTTGGTTGTTCTGTGCGGATCAGAGGTTCAAGATTGCATGAACTGATGCGATGACGCGATAGGATGCCTCAACAGGGTATCTGAATTTCCTTCTTCAATCAAAGTTTTCTGATAACGTGTACTCCACTCAGGCCAGCTGAGCCCATAATCGGTTCAGGGTATCGTGGGGAATTATTCCGCCTGAATGAGTTGCCGTGCATGAGCGGATTTGAGGATATTGAATCTGTGTATATGGGCAGAAGAATTCATTGGCGGCGGACGTTGGTTGACAAGGTTGCGCTTGCTCATCCACAGACACCATTCATCTCACGTTGTGAAACGCATATGAAACCAAGTGGAATCGTTCGGGCATGGGTGGAGGCATGTAATCGTGCCGATGCGGAGGCACTCGCCGGCTTCTACGCGGATGACGCGGTGAATCATCAAGTGGCGAATGAGCCCGTCGTGGGTCGGATGGCTATTCACAAGATGTTTGCTGAGGAATTTGCCAGGGCGGAGATGTGCGGCATCGTTGAACGCATTTTTGAAATCGATGACTGGGCCATTCTTGAGTGGCGGGACCCGCTTGGGTTGCGGGGATGCGGATTCTTTCAGGTGCTGGATGATAAGATTGTCTTCCAACGCGGGTATTGGGACAAGCTGTCATTTCTGCGTCTACATGGTTTGCCCATTCCTGACCGGCTATGAATAGGAGAATCCTGCTCTTTCGCATATCGTTGCATAGAACGCCTTGCCGTGCATTATGCCCAGGATACCGATGTTATGCGTCCAAAATTTCTTAATAATATGAGGTGTCGACATTGTGAATCATGAACATCCTACTTCGAGCACGTTAGGACGGGGCGCCACCGCGGTGATTACGCATCGTGTGCGGGACGGTCAACAAGAGGGCTATGACGCCTGGTTGAACGAAATCGGTCCGCTATGCAGAAGCTATCCGGGCCACCTGGATTTGCAGATTATCCGTCCGATTCCCGGACTCACGGCAACCTATACGGTCATCATCCGGTTTGATACCAGGGAACACCTCCAGGGATGGATGAGTTCACAGGATCGGAGGCGGCTCATCGAACAGGTGCGACCGCTCCTTGCTCAGGATGATTATTTTTTTATACGCAGTGGTTTGGATTTTTGGTTCACGCCCGAAGGCGCGAGGGCAAAGGTACCTGTCCGCTGGAAACAATTTCTCGTAACATGGTCCGCCATCTTTCCGTTGGTGCTCGTCATTCACCCCTACTCAAACCTACGGTATTTGTTGCGTTGTGCGCCCTTATCCTCGTCGGGCTGGTATCACCGGAAGGAGGATGGACCAAAAATTATAATCAGAATCACAAAAACTCTCGTCATAAGCACATTAAATATAAACATAAGAAGGTGGAGTTCACGGAGAACTTTCCTGTGACCGATTGCACTTTCTCCACGTCGGGAAGTAATCCCTATTTTAAGTTAATAGAAAACCGGGTCCTGCACTATGACAATCTGCAGTGTTTCTCAGATGGGGAGTGTGATGAGATGGAAGAACTGCGGATCACGGTCTTGCCCGAATTCGAGATGTTTTCCTTCGAGTATGACGGGGAGATGGTAGATGTCACGGCACGCGTGATTGAGGAATATGAAACGGCTGACGGGGAGTTTAAGGAACTATCCCGGAATTTTTTTGGGGAATGTGAAGGGACGCAAGATGTGTATTATTTTGGTGAAGATGTGACGATAGCCGATGGATCCCATCCCGGACAATGGCGTGCCGGGGAAGATGACGCATTGCCCGGGATTATTTTCCCCGGAGGCGCCTTCCTGCTAGGAGCCAAATATTATCAGGAGCTTGCTCCCAACGCCGAAGCTCTTGATCGGGCCGATCATGTGGAAATGGGGTTGGAAATTACTGTCCCCGCCGGGACGTTTGATAACTGCGTGAAAATCGATGAAACCACACCTTTGGATAAAAAGGAACTCTCGGAGAAATGGTATTGCCAGGGTGTGGGGCTGGTGATAGACAGCGATTTGGAGCTTCGAGAAATTGTAGAGCCCTAATTTGAAACGGCCTATTTCACACAAGGAGGACACACCATGAAACAGAGAATGACAAAAATTGCGGTCATCTCAACCGCGATTTTCGGGTTTGCCTTCATCACCCCCTTTCCAGGGGTATGGGCTGATGAGAATGAAATTCCTTTTTCGGAAGCGCACATCTTCTTCGAACTTAATAACACAGACGGAGATCTGGGCATTCATGCCCTCATCGACGGCGACGCCTGGAAAAAGCTCGAAATCGAAGATCCGAATGAACGAAAAATGCTGAATGTTAGAGTCAGCGGGCGCCTAGGTCGCCAGGGGCTGACAGAGTTTTTCTTTGAAAGTGCCGAACCAACGTTTGAGGAGCTTTCGCCTCAACGGTTTTTCCGTCGGTTTCCTGCGGGAACGTATGAGATAGAGGGGGAAACGCTTGACGGGAATGAACTGGAGAGTGACGTTCAGCTTTCCCATGTGATGCCGGCTCCACCTCAACCGTATGTGAATGGGTTGCCGATGGCCCAGCAATGTGATGAGGACGACCCGGGGTATGACGTGACCGTCACCGGCGCACCTGTCAAAATTTCCTGGGATCCCGTGATGACATCACACCCGGACCCCAATGGGGGCGGGGCCGGCGTCCAGCCTCCCGTGGCTGTGGTCATTCACAACTATGAGGTCGTCCTAGAAATAGACGTGGATGTGAACGGGGAAGAATTCACTTCCAAGACGACCGTGCTGCTCCCGCCCGGGGAAACGGAGGTGACGGTTCCCGCGGAGTTTCTGGCGCAGGGGGAAGAGTTTAAGTATGAAGTGCTGGCCAGAGAGGCCAACTTTAATCAGACTGCTGTGGAAAGTTGTTTTAAGCTGGAGTAACGGAACTTGAAAAAATGTGTCTGGGGTTTCCTGGCTCCATTGCTGAAACAATAGGAGCCCAATCCGGTGGGGAACTAAGGTTGGGACCGGGGGGTGAAACAAAAACCTTGGTTTCTTGGCGGGGATCCTCTACTCCTGTGGGATCCCCGCTTCCCGCCGACAGGTTGAAATGGAGTCCCGGACAATTGTCTTCGACATCAAAAAAGCCAAGGCCCGAAGGGCTGAAAACCGAACCCCATTCTACAAAAGATTATAGGGTTGCGGTTGTAAAAATTCTTGATGGAATGCGATCCACTCGATTAGATAAGGACTAGACCATACGTTCATTGAATGCTGAATAAGCCGTCTATCATTACACTTCAAGAAGAAAAGAGACGTCTTTGTTGATGCTTGGGGATTAACCACCAGTTCCGAGATATTTGTTTATACTGCCCATTCAGAAAAATGTGATCCCAAGGTTACGGAGGGGTAGTAAGCTCCAATAGGGACGTGGTCAGTCAAGCAGTGTGAATTATGAAGGATGCTCGCTTCTCTGAATAATGTCCTGGTTTATATGTTCCTGGTCTTCGGGATTGGGTTGAGGTCGAGACCGTGCTTTAGCGTATGGACTGGTCAATTGGTACAAGATAGGAACGACAAATAGAATTAGGAAGGTGGCGGTCAACATGCCGCCCGCCACCACACGGGCTAAGGGCCTTTGAGCCTCCGAACCGATGCCACTGGCAATCGCGGCGGGAACTAGGCCCAACGCGGCTCCCAGGGTGGCCATTAACACCGGTCGCATCTGCATT
>JAUIKP010000346.1 GCA_030430725.1 Nitrospiria bacterium | reverse complement strand
TAGATGAGGTGTATGAAGTCTTGATCGTCGACCGGATGCTCCCCAGTCTTGACGGGATCAGTCTGGTCAAGGGACTGAGAGCTACGAATGTGAAAACCCCCGTTCTCTTTCTGAGTGCCCTGGGTGGGATTGATCATCGAGTCGAAGGGCTGCAAAGTGGTGGCGACGATTATCTGACCAAACCCTTCGCCTTTTCCGAGTTAAAAGCTCGGGTGGAGGCGCTTCGTCGCCGCCCTCCCATGTCAAGGATTGAAACACGGTTACGCGTCGGGGATCTTGAACTGGATCTCCTTACACGAATCGTGAAACGGGGAGAGGTGTGCATTGAGCTTCAACCTCGCGAATTCCGCCTGCTCGAATATCTCATGCGAAATGCCGGTCAGGTGGTGACTCGCACCATGCTGCTCGAGCATGTATGGGATTTTTATTTTGACCCTCGTACCAGCGTGGTCGACACGCATATCAGCCGTCTGAGGATGAAGATCAATAAAGGCTTCACACAGCAACTGATCCATACTGTCCGCGGCACGGGCTATCGTATGAGTGCCGATGCGTAAGCTTCTCCGTACAGCCAGTTTCCGTTTAACCCTTTTCACTGCGTGCCTGTTTGCCGTATTCGTGATCACCACCTTTGTCGTTTCATATTGGATAGCCGTCCGGTATTTGCTGGAGCGTGTTGACGGAGAAATCACCTGGCAGATTCAAATGCTCGCCAAGGAGTATGAGGCCGGATCCCTCAATTCGACGAATCCTGATCTGGTGGAGCCGGGGACCTACCTTCTGTTGCGGGATGGAGCCGGGAGATCAATTCTTGAAAATTTGCCGTCAGGAGTTTCTGTCCGACAATGGTTTCAGGAACTGGCACCGAAAGACATGCCGCTTGACCATGATTCACATGCACTTCGCGCGCAGACCGTGTTGTTGCCGGATGGCGCGCAATTGACGGTCGGGCAGGATTTACAAGACCTAGAAGCGGCGAAGGAATTTTTACGGCAAGCGTTTGGATGGTTGTTAGCCGCTATTCTGATTTTGGGGCTTGCCTGCGGAGCGATTGTGAGTGCCATTACGTTGCGACGGGTGGAAAAAATCAATCTCACGGTGGGGCAAATTATCAATGGACACTTTGACCGGCGTATTTCTCTCAAAGGGACCAATGACGAATTTGATCGATTGAGTCGCCAAATTAATCTGATGCTGGAAACAATTGAAAAATTGATGGGAGGCTTGCGGCAGGTTTCTATAGACATGGCCCATGATTTGAGGACGCCGTTGTCGCGTATGCGACAGAAACTGGAAGGAGCCCGTAACCGGGCGACCTCTTTGGAAGATTATGAACAGGCTATTGATCAGGCGCTCAAACAAAATGATGAAATCCTCGAAACATTCAGCGCCCTGTTGGGAATTGCCCATGTGGGCTCTGGGGCCTACCGGCAGAAATTTCATGAGGTCTCACTCAGTGAAATCTTTGAAGCCCTTGAGGAAACCTATGCCCCGATTGCCGAGGAGCGACAGCAAATTCTCTTGACCACCATCCAACCAGATCTGCAGTGCCATGGGGATAGCAGACTGATCACCCAAATGGTTGTCAATCTCCTAGAAAATGCCATTCGTCATTCCCCGTCAGGTGCCCGAATCTCTCTCATCCTTTCTCAACGACTGTCCGGGGTAACGGCCGTCATTACCGATACGGGACCTGGCGTTCCGGAATCCGAACGAGAAAAAATTTTCCAACGCTTTTATCGACTGGAAACCAGTCGAACGACAACCGGTAGCGGGCTTGGCCTGAGTTTAGTGTCGGCGATTGCCGATCTTCATGGAATCCGAATCAGTCTTTCCGACAATCATCCAGGATTATGTGTGACACTGGAATTTCCCGTGCACAATGCCCAGTCGCACAAAAAACTCTCAACCTTACCAATCCGTAATAATTTACAACAGCTTCGGTAAGATTCATTCGTGTATAGTTGAATAACTATTCACCGTTCAGATCTTTTCCTTCTCAAATGGTTCTACGTTAAGACAAGGTCGGAGCTGAACACTGGCGAAATGGGGCAGAACTTCCGGAATGACGATCAGAATGAATCCTTGCGCCAACAAGCATTATATCTCTCCCAAATTCCGAACGATCAACGGGATTCGATTTCACACGTCACGGACAGCATAGGCTGCTAAAAAACCCTATTTCACCATGCTGGAACCGTTCCTGCCTTCGCGCTTGAGTTTAGGGAGGTTATTTATGCGTCCACGTCGAGTGACCATACTGGATCTTGTTACGAAAGGACCGACCAATTCTCTTTATGCCCGGGTTATGAATCAAAACCTGGCCAGTATTATGCCCCAGGTCGTCGGGATATGGTGTGAGGAATTAGGCCATCATGTTCGCTTTGTCTGCTATACCGGTCGTGAAGATCTTCACCGGGAATTGCTGGATGAGACGGATATGGTCTTTATCGGGGCCTTTACCCGGTCCGCCCTGACCGCCTATGCGATAAGTCAGATGTTTCGAGCTCGCGGGGCTGTGACCGTCCTGGGTGGTCCGCATGCCCGGAGCTATCCGCAGGATGCAGCGAAATATTTCGATTATGTCGTGGGGTTTACGGACAAGAATATCATTCAGGACATTCTCGTGGATTGTTCCCCGCATCGTCCCCTTGGCACTCAGCTTGCCTCAACTCGACAGCCGACCGAATTGCCTGGCGTGAAGGAGCGCTGGAAATTTATTGAGCCGACCATTGCCAAAGCCCCCACCTCATTTAAAGTCGTGCCGATGATCGGCAGCATGGGGTGTCCCTATACCTGCGGGTTTTGTGTGGACGCCAATGTCGACTATCAACCCTTGTCATTTGACCAGATTAGCGAGGATCTTAAATTTCTGCGGACAAAGGTGAAACGACCGATTGTGGCCTGGCACGACCCGAATTTCGGGGTGCGGTTTCAGGAATATATGAATGCCATTGAAACGGCGATTCCACCCAATAGCATCGATTTTATTGCCGAAAGCACCCTGTCGCTCCTGGCCGAACCCCACCTGAAACGATTCAAGCAAAATGGATTCAAGGCGATTTTGCCGGGGATAGAGTCGTGGTATGACATGGGAGATAAATCCCGGACCGGTCGCCACAGAGGACAGGACAAAGTGAAGCAGGTGGCCGATCACATCAATCTGATACTTCGCTATATCCCCTATGTCCAGGTCAATTTTGTCTTGGGCCTGGATTCCGATCAGGGGCCTGAACCCTTTGAACTTACCAAGCAATTTTGCGATCTGGCCCCCGGAGCCTTCCCCGCATTTTCCCTGCTCACGGCCTTTGGGCAGGCGGCTCCCTTTAATCGGGAATTACAACGGGAGGGGAGGGTGCTGCCTTTTCCTTTTCATTTTCTGGATAATAATCATGCGATGAATGTGCGTCCCAAACATTATGCCTGGCCGGAATTTTATGACCATGTCGTCGATTTGTCACGGCATGCGTTTTCCTGGTCGATGATTGCCAAGCGGATGGCGCTGAATCGTGGCTGGATTCCCACATGGTTTAATTTCATCCGATCGGTGTCCAGCGAAGGATTCGGGCGGATCAAATACCACACGAAGATCCGGAGATTGCTGGATACGAATGTGTCGGTCCGGGACTTTCTGGAAGGGGAAACCGTAGAGCTTCCGAAGTTCTATGCCAGAAAAATCCGCGGAAAATTGGGGGCGCTCTATGATCTGCTTCCGGAAGGGGCCACGATGCATGATCATCATGCGTACCTCAATTCCTATCAGGAACCGATCCCTCCTCTTGTCACCTTACACCCACTCCCCAAGTTGGGAAGTGCGGCCGTGTAAGAACACGGCGCGAGCGCCCTTTCGAATTTTCCGGTCTCCGTCTTTTTGTGGATGTCGGTGTATACGTATGTCCGCCTCCACGAATGAAGACCGTCCGCAAATCCATGAAGGGAGCATGCTAACGCTTCCACATCCATGGCAGACATAATACCTCGATACGGTGATGAGCCCGGAACCTGACAAACACGGTGCGGCGGTCAAGGTGCCGCCGCTGGTCATTGTTTTCAGCGTATTGCTGCTGGCTTATGCTCTGAACCACCTGGTTCCCTTCAGGGTGTCACCTTCATCGGTTTTAGTCGTTGCCGGTTTTGCACTGGTCGGGGTCTCGCTCTTGATCATCGGCATCACCGCATGGTCATTCCGACGGGTGAAGACACATATCGAACCATGGAAGCCAACCACAACGATCATTACGACCGGATGCTTTGCCGTCTCACGCAATCCGATTTATCTGGCCTTGTGTGTGGCGTGTATCGGTATCGGCATGATT
>JAUIKP010000345.1 GCA_030430725.1 Nitrospiria bacterium | reverse complement strand
CACGCCCAGGACTCCCGTAATTGTAGTGGGGCCGACCCCACTGCCGGTGCACGCCCCACCCGAGCACGAACTCGAAGATGTCACATAGGGATAGGTCCCAAAATCCACATCTAAATGGGTCCCTTGCGCCCCTTCAAATAAAACCCGTTTCTCTCGCTCAAAGGCCCGGTCCAGTACCAATGGGACATCCGTAATGTGAGGGCGGAGTCGCTCGCCATAGGCTTGATAATCTTTAAAAATTTTCTCAACAGTGAACCCATCCACATTGTAAATGCGTTCTAAGAACGCATTAATTTCCACCAGGTTTTCCTGAATCTTTTGTTGCAACACATCGGGATTTAACAAATCCCCCACGCGAATGCCGACACGCGCCATTTTATCGACATACGCTGGCCCAATGCCCCGACCTGTCGTACCGATTCGCCGAGCCCCTTTCGCCTGCTCGGCCGCCTTATCAATGGCCTTATGATAAGGCATGATGACATGGGCACGATTACTAATAAGAAATCGTTTCCCAACCGGAATTCCCTTGGCAATTAAACGATCCAACTCCTCGATCAACCCGGCCGGATCAATGGCAACCCCGTTCCCCAGCGCGCAGACCTTCCCTCGATAGAGAATACCCGAAGGAATCAAATGAAAAATAAAGGTGCCTTTATTGGTAATGACCGTATGGCCGGCATTGGAACCTCCCTGATAGCGGACAATGACATCCGCATCCTTGGCCAGAAGGTCCACAATTTTTCCTTTTCCTTCATCTCCCCATTGGGAACCGACGACAACCAACGCGGCCATAATTTCCTCCACACACACAGGACAGGAGCACGGGGCAAAAAAAAACTCGGCCAAGGGGTCAGCCAGAGCTTCAAGGATGAATCGTAGGTCTCAACGCATAATTTGTCAACGAGGGAGCCAATCCCTTATGCCCTCTGATTTTCTTGACCGAACCGAGGTCGCGTGATAGCATCATTCTCGTTGTGGGGCTGTAGCGCAGTTGGGAGCGCGCGTGAATGGCATTCACGAGGTCGCCGGTTCAATCCCGGCCAGCTCCACCAATCTCATCCCTCCTTTCCGTCTTTTTGACCATGACAAAGGGGTTTTGACTCGGTTTTCATCTCACAATTTGGATGGTGTTTCCGCATGCTGCATATTGAACAAATCTCCAAGAGCTACCCCACGAAACCCCTGTTCAATAAGGCTTCGGCACACCTCAAACCCAACACCCGTGTAGGACTCGTTGGTCCGAACGGGTCAGGGAAAACCTCACTGATGCGCATGATCCTCAATGAGGAGGAGATAGAAAGCGGAAAAATTCGACAACGTCCATTTCTTCGCCTTGGCTATCTGCCACAGGAACTGGAGTCTTTGCCGGGAAATACCATTCTGGATGCCACACATCGGAATCAATTTCCCGATCACGAAGCCAAGCGGATTCTTGCCGGATTGGGATTTCAAGAGTCGGATTGGGACCGCAAGATTGACACCCTCTCCGGCGGCTATCGCATGCGGGTGGCCTTAGCTCACTTATTGCTGTCAGCCCCCGACGTCCTCATGTTGGACGAGCCGACCAACCACCTCGACAAACCCACGCAGCGTTGGCTGGAATCATTTTTACTCTCTTCGAATTTCACACTGTTGATCATCAGCCATGACATTGGCTTTTTAGACAACATGGTCACTCATATTTGGGAGGTCCGAAACCATACCTTACAGGAATACCGGGGCAATTATACGCGGTTTCAAAAACTCCGGGCGGAGCGAGACGCCCAGGAAGAGGCCGCCGCCAATCGACAATCCAAAGAAATTGCACGCGTTCAGAACTTCGTCGACCGGTTCCGATACCAGGCCAACAAAGCCAGTCAGGTGCAGTCTCGCATCAAACAACTTGAAAAAGTGAAACGCATTGAATTGCAGCGGGACACGAAACGTTTGAAATTCAAATTTCCCGACCCGCCGGCCAGCGGAAAAGACGTATTTGAACTACGGAATATCGGTAAACGCTATGGCGAAAAAATCATCTACGATGGCTTGGATTTTTCGGTCGAACGGGGACAACGCGTGGCCTTGGTCGGGGAGAATGGGGCTGGAAAATCTACACTTCTTAAGATCCTGGCTGGAGTCCTGGAATTCGAAAAAGGATCCAGAACCTTGGGTCATGGGGTCACCCTCCACTATTTTGCTCAACACCAGGCAGAAATCCTCAAACCTGAACATTCCATTTTGGATTCACTGGAAGAAGCCGCGCCCTTGACTGAACGAAATTTTTTAAGAGGATTGGCCGGCGCGTTTCTCTTCTCAGGAGATGATCAGAAAAAACCCATCAAAGCCTTGAGCGGCGGGGAACGTAATCGAGTCGCCCTAGCCCGCATGTTAGTCGAGCCGGCCAACACCCTGCTCTTAGATGAGCCGACCAATCATTTGGATCCCACATCCGTGGATATGTTAACGGACGCGCTGCTCCAATTTCCCGGGACCATGGTGTTTATCTCTCACGATCCCACATTCCTCATGCGGGTCGCCACGCGCGTCGTGGAAATAGACGACGGACAAGCCCGCGATTACATCGGCGACTATGAATACTATTGCTGGAAACGGGCCAAAGAACTGGAAGACCAGATTCCGCAGGAATCCACACCCGACAAGAAAAAATCGAAGAAAAAAGAGAAGCCCCACAAAGAAAAACCCACCACCGAGCATCTCACGAATGGGAAAGCCAAGACCGCCGTCTCCACCCCTGACGCCCCATCGCGACGAGACCTCTCAAAAAGCATCGCCCGCCTGGAAAAACAGGTGGCCAATATGGAAAAAGAAATCGGGCAACTCGAAGAACAAATCAAGGCTCGGGACGTGGAGCTCGCCGACCCGGACACCTATCAAGACTACTCCCGCTGGAATGCCCTCCATCACGAACGCGAACAATGGGGACGCGACCTCGATCGCCTCACTCACAAATGGGCCGACCTCACCACCCAACTCGAAAAACAACAATCCCAGATTTCGTAATTCCCCACATTCCAGCTTTTTCTAAAAGAAAAGCAAAACAATCGAACCATTCCCTGCGAGCTAAAGCCCAGGTCTTCAGGCTCTTAGCATGCTCTGGTCCATCATCAGAAACCGTATCGAAACGATGCTGATTTCCCCTTCTATTACAGGCATATTAGAAGAAGTCAAAATGACGCAACACTATAGGGTATTCGGTTACATTTCATTCAAACCCCAGCAGTCATTTTCGACAAAGTCAAATTAAGCTAGTCATTCCCAAGGCAGTTCGGCTACCTTGTCCCTCATCCTTAATTTTATTTTGGCTTTGCGCTTCTCTGTTCCAAATACGTTTCAGTAAGGAATACTGCGAGTGTGGAAGCAGCACCGACCGCAAGTTTTGCGTGACGCGGGGTGAGACCTTTTGTCTTGGCCACCTTACCGTGTCCTGTTCCGTGCAAATTCCGCAATTCGGCCAATCCATGCCCAATTGCCCCCAAGTTGCCGAGGAGCCTCCTGAGAGTATCAGTTGCTTTAGCCTTGTCAGGGATGTCTTGGGGAGTCAGCGAGAGGTTCTTGCAGGTCAGACGAAGTAGTTGTGGCAAGTCCGCGTTCGCAGGTGACTGAATGGACTTTTCCTCAAGAATCGTTTTGCAACACGTTTCCACAAGTTCTTTGGCAGTACCAATTGCCAAGTCTGGATCGCCTGCAACAGCTGCTTCCATTCTCGTAATCTGCTGGGCAATGTAGCCCGGATCGAGCGTTCCCAGTGTTTGCCGAGCCGCTGCGACTCCAGGCGTCGGTGCCATTCCAATATACTGAGCAACAAAGACGGGTTTCCCTGATATCTGTGTTTTCTCAACGATTTGATATCCATCTCTTTTCAAGAACTCATTGTAAAGCTGGCAAAGGCGAGCAACTTCCGTTGTGTCGGGCCGGACAATCGGGTGAATTGTCTCACAGAGAAATCGCAAGAATACCTCATCGTCAGCGTTGAGTAAGTTGAATCGGCTATCGTAGAAAACCCAGTCGTTCTCCCAATCGTCGTTTATGACTCGATGTTTCCAGATATCTGTAGCAGCGTCGCTAAATCGGTTGTCAGTAGATGGGAGGCTACCAAGGTTGAACAGACGGGAGAGGAATTGCTGCTCCTCCATACGCCCCGCCCAGTTAACTCTTTCAACGACGATTGCATCTACAATATCGCGCATTGTGACTTGTGTGATTTGCATTAGAGATCGGATATCTTTTCTATGGATGAACTAGAAATAAAGGCCCAAGTGCCCTGTTTTTGAATAGTCGATTTTTCAGAATTACGTATTCGGTTACATTTTCAGA
>JAUIKP010000344.1 GCA_030430725.1 Nitrospiria bacterium | reverse complement strand
GAAAACCACCATTGTCTTGGCACTCCTGGCCTTGGTGGCCACCTGGCCGGCTTTCACCAAATTAGGATCGGAGTTTATGCCCCCCTTGTATGAAGGCACACTCCTGTATATGCCCGTCACGCTGCCTGGAGCGTCCATCACCGAAATGCAGCGCATTGTCCAAGTCTCGGACCGAATCATCAAGCAATTCCCGGAAGTATCTCAGGTGTTCGGGAAAGCTGGTCGAGCTCGGACAGCCACGGACCCAGCTCCTCTCGAAATGATGGAGACCGTGATTAACCTGAAACCTGAGGACCAGTGGCGCCCAGGAATGACCATCGAGCGATTGGAGAACGAACTCGATGAGGCGTTACAAATTCCTGGCGTAGCCAATGCCTGGACCATGCCTATCAAAGGTCGCCTGGATATGCTCACCACCGGGATCCGGACGCCTTTGGGGATCAAAGTTTTCGGAACAAACCTTGAAAAAATTCAAACCATCGGCGGTGACATTGAAAATGCCCTACGGAATGTGCCGGGCACCCGCAACATCTTTGCCGAGCGGACGGCCGGGGGCTATTACGTGTATTTCAAAATCCGGCGGGAGGAGATTGCCCGCTACGGGCTCATGATCGCCGATGTGGAACGGGTCATCGAATCGGCCATCGGGGGGACGAATATCTCCACAACCATCGAAGGGCGGGAACGGTTCCCTCTCAATCTCCGGTATTCCCGTGGATTCCGGAACACGTTGGAGGATCTGAAACGAGTCTTAGTGTCTACCCCCTACGGGCAGCAGATTCCGATCACCCAATTAGCCGATGTCAGTCTGATCTCCGGACCGACGGTTGTGAAAAGTGAAGGCTCCATGCTGGTGGGCTATGTGTATGTGGATGTCGCGGGACGGGATCTAGGCAGTTATGTCCAGGAGGCCCAACGGATTGTTGCGGACAAGGTCCAGTTGCCCAAAGGCTACTATTTAACATGGAGTGGACAATATGAATATATGCAGCGTGCCAAGGCCCGACTCCTCTATGTCATCCCGCTCACCTTGCTGATAGTTTTTTTGCTTCTGTATCTCAACTTTAAGTCGGTCGCCAAGACCCTCATCGTCCTTCTGTCCATTCCATTTGCCACGGTGGGGGCCATGTGGACCCTCTACATGCTCCACTATGATCTGAGTGTGGCAGTTTGGGTCGGGATTATCGCGCTGGTCGGCGTCGCCGCAGAGACGGGAGTGGTGATGATTGTCTATCTGGATGAAGTGTATGACCGCTATGTTCGGGAAGGTCGCATGACAACCCAAGCGCGATGCGGTGATGGAGGGAGCTGTGGAGCGAGTGCGGCCGAAGATGATGACCGTTGTGGCTATTATGGCTGGTCTGTTCCCAATTATGTGGAGCAGCGGAACAGGCGCGGATGTCATGAAGCGGATCGCTGCGCCCATGATCGGGGGAATGGTGAGCTCGACCGTCTTAACCCTGCTGGTCATCCCCGCTATCTACCTTATTTGGAGAGGACGGGAACTCCAGAAAAAAGGGACCGTGGCAGAATTGGAAACACCAGCATTGACCGAAAATGATGAAGCTTAAAGAAAGGATGTAAGCCCAATGATTCAAAAGCTGAAAGCAACAACAAAACGAAACGTGTTTGGAACCCACCTTTGGATCGGAATTTTTCTCATTGTGTGGGTAATAGGTAGCTGTGCCGGAACACCTCAGGCCCCTCAAGGTGAACCCCTCTCGCCACCCGAGAATGCGACTCCACTGGTCGCACAACTGCTCTTGGATGGCAATCGTCTGTTTGCCGAACACCGGTGGACCTCTGCGATTATAAAGTACGAAGAAGCCGTTCAAGCCCAGCCAACATTGGCGGAAGCGCATTACAACCTGGGCATGGCCCTCTACAAGAAAGGCCCGGTTTCAGCCGCGCGTCCTCATTTTATGGAAGCGGCCGATTTGGCTCCCGGTCATCCCGTCATTTGGAATGCTCCCCCTTTCAGAAAATATGGCACGGTGGAATCGAGTACTCCGGCGCCCGCACCCGATGAGCACTTTGGACATCAACACTAATAGGAATTGAACCAAAAGAAAGCAGGGAACTCAACACTTTACGAGTTTAGACCTGAACCAACCAAATAGCATTAAAAATGAAAAGCAAAAAAGCGACATCAAAAACCGATTCCCCTTCGGGACGCTCTCCATTGGACCAAACTTTAAGGATGGCTCTTATTCAGAACCGTCAAGCCTTCCTTCAATTTCTCAACCGGCGCGTGAGAAGTATGGAAATTGCCGAGGAAATACTCCAGCAATTTTGCATGAGAGCCCTCTCGAAAGGAGGCGATCTCAAAAAACCTGAGAGCGTGGTTACTTGGTTGTATCGAGTGCTGAACAGCACTCTGGCCGATTTTCATCGCGGCCAAGCAAGGAAACGTCAAGGAGAAGCCGACTATGCTCGCGAACAACCCCTTTATTCACAACCATTCGATGTTGATTTTGCAACTGTATGTACGTGCTTCTATAAGCTCATCCCGAGACTCAAACCTGAGTATTCCGATATCTTGCGGCGGATTGATCTCGATGGGAAATCACAGGCCAGGGTCGCCGGTGAACTGGGAATCACCCCCAATCTGGTGAAAGTTCGTCTGCATAGGGCCCGCCAGGCTCTCAAGCGAATACTACTCATGTCCTGCTGTCAGTCCTGCCATAATTCCGGCTTTATGACCTGCGAATGTGGGCACGGGGAAAAAGTGGAGGGGACCTGTATTCATCACGTTAACTGTAACCCGGCGAGGTAAAACCCGTCTTAAGTTAGAAGGGTTTACTCAAAGGGGTTAAAAGCTTGCTGGGTGAGATAAGAGGGTACCATTGATAGAAATTATGGGCACACAAGCAACGCCATGTGTATGTGTCGTTTTAGAGAGGCAGGGAAATTAAACAAGGAGAAGCATGATGAAAAACCAACTGTTCAAGAAGGTACGCTCCAATAAGAAAGTGCCAGAGGCAATACAGGGCAGTCAGGAAGCATCAGGAGTCGATGATCTTCAAGCCTGCATTGCCCAACGGGCCTATGAACTGTATGAGCATGGGGGCTGTTGTCACGGGCATGACCTTGATCACTGGCTAACCGCAGAACGAGAAATCCTAAAGGATAAACTCTAGAAAATCCCAGGCGGTTGGTGTGAAAAAAAATGGAGAGTAGCAGCGCCTAAAACTGCTGACCCAAATTCTCCACATAGCTTAACATCCGCTCGTACGAGAATTATGAATGGGCCAGGTAAACGTCCCGTTGAACTGCCACGATTTTGTCTGAAAGCGCGTTTGATTTTTGTAGGGGGTTTGACAGTTGATTCTGTTGTCCCAAAAAAGGGAAGGCACATGTAAAGGATTAATTTGACCAGATTCCTGTCTTCTATTTGCAAGGGATTGGGAAGAGAACAAAATATTGAAAAGGCATAAGGAAAGAAAGCACTAGCTATGAACATGATTAAAGACCTTGTATGCGGCATGATGGTTGACCCAGGTACCAGTCTGACAGCGGTTTATCACAAAGACTCTTTTTATTTTTGCTCTGATCTCTGTAAACGAACCTTCCTAGCAGATACTGAAAATTTTGTGAATAAGGATGGTAGCCACGCTTCAGTTCTGGGAAAAATCTCCAGACGGATTGCCTATTTTTCCATGGAGGTTGGAGTAGAGACCGGCATGCCCATTTATAGTGGCGGTTTGGGAATCCTGGCCGGAGATACCTTAAAGTCTTGCGCCGATCTGAAGATTCCGACGGTTGGAGTGACCTTGTTGTATGCCCATGGATATTTCGACCAAAAACTGGATGAATCCGGCAATCAACAAGAATTTCCCACCAACTGGGATCCCCCTCGTTTCGCGCAGCCTCTCCCCGTCCAGATTCAGCTTCCTATTGAAGGTCGATCGGTCACCGTCCGGGCCTGGCAATATGACATTGTTGGAACCTCCGGCTTTACGGTTCCCCTAATACTCCTTGATACCAATGTTGAGGAAAATTCTCCCTCCGACCGGGAGTTGACAGCCTGGCTCTATGGTGGAGACGAACGGTATCGGTTAGCTCAGGAAATCGTGTTAGGTATGGGAGGCATACGCATGCTTCAAGCGTTAGGATATACAGAGATCGAGCGATTCCATATGAATGAAGGGCACGCCGCCTTCCTCGTGCTGACACTTTTAGCAGAACATAAACATGAAGGAACGTTGGACTGGGATTTTTCGGATATTCGCAACCAATGTATCTTTACCACCCACACCCCTGTTCCCGCCGGGCACGACCGGTTTTCCTACGACCTCGTGCAACAGGTGGTGAGGGA
>JAUIKP010000004.1 GCA_030430725.1 Nitrospiria bacterium | reverse complement strand
GTCCGGACACGTGACCTCTTGAACCAAATCCCGTCCAATCAGCGAGGGAGCGGCCTTCGCCTTTTCCCGCAAGGCGTTGTCATCCAAATTCACATGGGAAATGACTCCCATTTGTGAGCCGTGATCACGGATATGACAGGTCAGTGCTCGCGTGTCTATCCCTTGAATGGCCACAACACGATGGTCGATTAAAAATTCTTCGAAGGATTGCCGGCTCCGCCAATTACTCCTGTATTTGGCGGCTTCACGAACAATAAATCCTTCCGCCCAGACCCGATGTGATTCATCATCTTCCGGAGTCACCCCATAATTCCCAATTTGGGTTGAGGTCATCAGCACAATCTGCCCTTTATACGAAGGGTCGGTCAAAATTTCTTGATACCCGGTCATGGCGGTATTAAAGACCACTTCCCCTGCGGTTTCGCCTTCGAATCCGAGCGCATGTCCCTGAAAGATGGTTCCATCGGCTAACACCAGGACTGCGGGCTTCATGGTCTTTCCTTTATCATTTCCCTATTTCCGTCGCCCCATCAAGAGTAATTATCAGCGAGGTGCCATGGAATGGTGAAAGAGAGCTTTTCGTACCTTAGCAATAAACAGTGAAGCGGCGAGACCGAAATTCACCAGATGGCACGCTCGGACGATCATATGAAGGCGGAAAAATTTTGCATAGGCGATATCTTTGTCTTCTTTTGAAACCGCCTCAAAGGCTTCTTCCTGTAAACTGATGGCTTGGGGACCAAGGACCACAAGTATGGTGAACGTCATGATTGCCATTCCAGCCAGAAGCCACCATTCTGCAGAAGAAACGGCAAACATCTCGGAGGGATTATGGCCAAAAGCCCGGAAGCGAATCCCGGCCACCACACTCAAGACAATCAATATCCAGACATTCATCAAGCCAAATCCATCAAAGACTCTCCGTAAAAAACGCCCGGCTGCCTCCATCCCGAAAGAATTAAATACCGCCGGAATCACCAACGCAATAATGACGACTAAACCGCCTACCCATAAGGTTAAGGCACACAGTTCAAAAAGAAAACCCACGACCCCCCAATTAATCCGTTTCATGCTTATGAATTAACGGGCATCATAGACAATCCTGCCATCAACTATTGTCATCTTCACCTTTCCCCTCACTGTCCAACCCCCGAATGGCGTATTCTGACTTTTTGAGAAAAATGTAGTGGGATCTACCACCCACTCTTCATGAGGGTCAAACACCACGATGTCGGCATGTGACCCTGGCTGGAGGCTTCCAACAGGCAGATGAAAAAGCTGAGCAGGAGATCTGGTCAATTTATCAAGTGCCTGTTCAAGGGACAAGACCCCCTCATGCACCAGACGGAGAGTTAAGGGAAGAGCGGTCTCAAACCCTACAATTCCAAACGGAGCGGTATCAAATTCCAATTGTTTTTCTTGGAGAGCATGGGGAGCATGGTCGGTGGCAATAGCATCAATGGTGCCATCAACCAACCCCTGCTTAAGGGCTTGCAGGTCCTCATCCGTCCGCAGCGGTGGATTCATTTTGGCGTTGGAATTATAACAGCGGACGGCTTCTTCAGTTATGGAAAAGTGATGAGGACAGACTTCTGCGCTCACCGGCAACCCCTGCCCTTTCGCATGACGAACAAGTTCCACCGATCGGGCGGTACTTAAATGGGCCAGATGCACATGAACTCCGGTAAGATCCGCCAGGGCCAGGTTTCGAGCTACCATCACTTCCTCTGAGGCGTCGGGAATCCCAGGCATCCCGAGTTCGGTTGATACCATACCCTCGTTCATACATCCGCCATCGGTTAAATGCAGGTCTTCGCAATGGTCCACAACAGGAATTCCAAAAGCCTTGGCATACTCCAGCGCCCGTCGCATGACCAAACTATTCATCACAGGCCGCCCATCATCCGAAATAGCCACACATCCGGCGTCCACCAATTCACCAATATCCGCAAGTTCTTCTCCTTCGGACTTTTTGGTGATGGCCCCGATCGGAAAGACCCTGGCCTTTCCGGCCTCTTGTGCTTGAGCAAACATAAATTTGGTGATGGCGGCGTTATCATTAACGGGCTGGGTATTCGGCATACAACAAATAGTCGTAAATCCTCCCGCCACGGCCGAGGCCGCGCCGGTCGCGATGGTTTCCTTATATTCAAACCCAGGTTCCCGTAAGTGGCAATGCAGATCGACAAGGCCAGGTGCCACAACCCAGCCATTGGCCTCAAGAATTGTGATTGATGAATCCTGAGAAAGGGGGTTTGTCAATGGAAAACCGACTTCAATAATGCTTCCATTCTGAATAAGCACATCGGCCCGTCCATTCACATGGCCAGGGTCAATCACGATTCCACCTTGAATACAGAGCAGATGGGGGAAGGGGGGAGACTGTCCTGTCTTTTTGGTCATATTGTCCGATCATTCGTTAAGTGTTGAACGTTCACTAAATCCTGATAATAAATACATAAGGGCCATTCGCACAGAGACGCCATTGGTCACTTGGTCCAGAATCACCGCGACAGGGCTGTCAGCGACCGATGGCGAAATTTCCACCCCCCGGTTCAGAGGACCGGGATGCATCACAATGACATCCGGTTTGGCGAGTTTGAGTCTTTCCGGAGTTAAACAAAACAATTTGGCATATTCTCGAAGACTGGGAAGTAAGGTCCGCCCCAATCGCTCACGTTGCAATCGCAGCATGATGATCACATCTGTGTTTATTAACGCCTCATCAAGATTGTAAAAGATCTCTACACCTAAATGTTCGAGGCCGAAAGGGATCATGGTTGGTGGAGCCACGACTCTCACCTCGGCCCCGAGTTTAGTCAAAGCCAGAATATTCGAGCGAGCTACGCGGCTATGTGCAATATCGCCAACAATCACGATCACGAGGCCCGAAACGCGTCCCTTTTTTTCCTTTATGGTGAAAACGTCCAAGAGGGCCTGAGTGGGATGTTCATGCCACCCATCTCCCGCATTGATCACCGATGATCCAACCGAACGTGCAAGATTTTCTGCGGCACCAGGAGATGAATGACGTAGCACAATGATATCGGCCTGCATGGCTTCAATATTTCTGGCGGTATCGACTAAGGTTTCTCCTTTCACCATACTGCTGGAAGAAGGCGAAAAATTAATGACATCGGCACTCAATCGTTTCGCGGCCAATTCAAAAGATGTCCGTGTACGAGTACTGGGCTCAAAAAATAAATTCACCACCGTTTTCCCTCGGAGAGCCGGAACTTTTTTGATATCCCGCCCCCCGACCTCTTTCAGGGATTCGGCTGTCGTCAGAATCAATTGAATTTGGTCAGCTGATAAGGCCGCAATGGTCAATAAATCTTTGCGTTCTAGACCCATAATGATTTTATGGTGTTAAAATAGCGACCCGATCGTCCTGCCCTAATTCCTCAAAAAAAACCTGTACGTTTTCTTCCCGGGCAGTCGGAATGCTTTTCCCGACATAATTAGCACGAATGGGAAGCTGCCGATGTCCACGGTCGACCAGAACAGCCAGTTGAATTTCCGCAGGGCGTCCTAAGTCCATCAACCCATCTAAGGCAGCACGAATGGTTCGTCCGGTAAACAGGACGTCATCGACCAACACAATTTTCAAATCGGATATATGAAACGGGATTGTCGTTTTTCGTATTTCCGGCTGATCTTTTCGAATGGAGAGATCATCTCGGTACAATGTGATATCCAGCTCTCCAAGAGGCACGTCCCGTTTTTCGATCTGCTGAATTCGGACGGCAATTCTTTGGGCGAGGAACACTCCACCCGTGCGGATCCCCACCAAAGCTAACCCTTCAATGCCTTTATTCCGCTCAAGAATCTCATGACTAATGCGGGTTAAGGTCCTGGCCATTTCCTGACCATCCATTAAAAGTCGTTCGTGTGGTCGAGGAGAAGGGTTCATGTCATCGCGCCCCATCAAGACAAAAAAAACCCTTCTCAGAACGACATGAGAAGGGTGCACGTAAAATGGCCAATGTAGTGGCCGCCATCGCTTTACTCTCCTTACCCACCTCACCGGATGGGTTTTAAAGGTTTCCTCATACTATTCGCGCAATGTTCGACTGTCAAGATCGGAAAGGGGAATGTTTATCCACCCTGAGCAACCAACCTTTGATATTTTGCATTCGAGGCTCTTGGAATCAATGCCGCCCCGGGTTTTGAATAATCCAAACCGTCAATTCAGGATTTAACCATCCATTGGGAAGAATTGTTTGGTGAACGCGGAAGGGAGGCAAAGAATCTCCTGCGGCAGAATGGAGAATCTGAAGGCCTTGCCTCTGGAGGTTCTCTTTCAGAACGGGGGGACCGGCCACACAACCGACACTTCCCTCAGAAAGATAGGTCTTTAAAAATTTCAACCAACAGTCGATCATAGTGGAATTTGAATAATCTGAAAAGGGAATCCAGAGATAAATCCAATCGTATCTGCTCGGGAATGGTTCCAACATAAGCCGCTCACGCTCAAAGGGGACAAACTGAAAATTTGCATACCATGCCAACCGATCCATCTTCGAAAGCCTATTCCAAATAAATTGGGCATGTTTTTGTGCAAATTGTGGCCATGCGTACCAAATGGTATGGATTTGAGATTCCTGGAACTGAAGACATGAACTCAACCCCGCTTCGCAACGCGAAAGCAAAACGCATTGAGCCAGAGATCGTAAGCGATAGAGATCCTGGTGTTCCTCAAAAAAATCATCCCAAAAATCAAAAACAAAAGGTTGACTTTCTTTTTCTCCGATCATTTGAGATTTATCGGGGTACAATAAAACTGAAGAGAAGGCTTCCCGGGGGGTCTGTATTGGTGGATTCATGGGGAAACCGTCTCGCCAGGTGGAGGTGAGCGGCTTCCAGGAAACCGAATGGTTAGGTTTGGACAGACGCCAGGAAGGTCGAATGGTCAATTTCTTTTGTCCAGGGCCATCGAATAACCACAGGCCGTCCTCGGTAACTCCCGCTCCTCGATTGTCCGACACTGGCAGACCTGATTCGGATATATGGTTGAACGATAGGCCAGAAGGATCATCCCACCATGTGACTTTTTGAATCATCTGGTTTTTGACCGTCACACAAACATGCTGTTCTTCATCCATATACCGAACTGGGAAACCGGAAGCAGGGTGCCAGTGGACTTCATGTGATCGTTCCCTATCCAAAAACACTTCCAGAGGGGATTGGCTGGAGGAAACGGAAGGAGTGAAAAAAAGACTAAAGAGGCGAAACGCCGCCTCGGAGGGATACGGCGGAATACCTTTGTATTGCAAAGCGCGGCTGCCATTAATATTTTGATCGTCGTAGAGACCCCGGATGAATTCAAAGGTCGCACTACCGGTTCCAGGCAAAAGGGATAAGAACAATTCTACGACCGGCAAATAATCAATCCGACTCCACTCCATTCGACTCATACATGACATGAACCTGGCATCGTCAAAGGTTCCATTGGGTAACACATAAAAGGCGTCTTTAACCTGATGAATCGTGGCTTGCCCGTTACCATGAAGGACGACATCCTCATCTCGATAGAAAAATCGAACCATGGCCAAATCGGAATGCAAGAACTGGGCTGCCATCTGACGCAAGTCGTCTTGGGTGATCTGTTCCCAGCCTGGGCGCCGAGATAAATCTAGGGAAATCGTATTGACCAACCCTTTCGGTTTAATCCCGACCCATTGGCCCCAATCCAATCGAAGACGGGCAGAGGCAAGGGATATCGCCCCCGTTGGCTTTTGCTCCCACAAACATTCATGGAGAGGATTTCCCTCCGGATCTGCCAAAAGAATCCGTTGCCCATGCTTGCCATAAAATACGCAATGACCAGTGGGCTGTTCTATGATCCGCCCCCCCGCAGACTCCCATTCCTGTCTATAGATCTGATTGGCAGGGAAACGTAAGGCTTGGGGATGATCCAATACACATTGAAGATTCATGATGAGGGATAGAAAAGCTCAGAAAGCAAATCGCCTCTGAAAACAAAAACCGGAGATGGAATTGGTGTGAGAAAAAATCTTGAATACATCGCAACAGAACCGATCGGGCCCTACTCTCGGACTTGGCCGGAGCCGTATACAACATATTTTGAACAGGTTAAATCTTCTAATCCCATGGGACCACGTGCATGGATACGGGTCGTGCTGATCCCAATTTCGGCCCCCAACCCAAATTCATAACCATCGTTTAAGCGGGTCGAAGCATTCACCATGACTGTGCTGGAATCCACCTCTCGCAAAAATCGCAGAGCCCGATCATAGTCATTTGTCACAATAGAGTCCGTATGGCGGGAACCGTATTGGTGAATGTGGTCCATAGCGCTTTCCATATCCTTCACCACTTTAATCGCCACAATTAAGGATAAAAATTCTTTCCCGAAATCGTCTTCTTGGGCAGGCTTAGCCTGAGCAAGGATCTGGCAGGTTTTCGAACATCCCCGCATTTCGACGCCTGCCTCAAGATACTCCTTGGCCAACGGTGGCAAGAATTTTTTGGCCACTTTCTCATGCACCAAAAGGGTTTCCATGCTGTTGCAGGTCGAACAACGCTGGGCTTTCGCGTTAAAACTAATTCGTTGAGCCATAGCCAAATCCACATCCGAATCCACATAAATGTGGCACACCCCTTTGTCGTGTTTGATCACGGGAATGGTGGCATGCTGAGTGACCGTGTCCATCAGGGTATCCCCACCACGAGGAATGATGAGATCAACAAACCGGTGGCTTTTGAGGAGAGCAAGAACGACCTCGCGGTCAGTCTTGTCGATAAAGGTGATTGCTCCTTCGGGAATTCCAGCCTTTTGGGCCGCCTCTTTAAGAATCGTAGCAAGAGCCAAATTGGAATGATGTGCTTCGGAGCCACCTCGCAGCACGCACACATTGCCGGATTTGAGACAGAGGGCGGCCGCATCAGCGGTCACATTAGGGCGGGATTCATAAATGATCCCAATCACCCCAATCGGCACACGCACTCGACCGACTCTCATTCCATTAGGGCGTTGCCAGAACCCCATCGATTCGCCAACGGGATCCCGTAACTGCGCAATCTCGCGAATGTGCGTCGCCATGTCGGCAATTCTGGCTGGCGTCAAGCGAAGTCTATCAGCCATAGCCAGCAGTGAGGGATTCCCTTCAAATGCTAACAAATCTTCTTCATTGGCCTCGAGGATCGCCTCTTGCCCAGCCTCTATCCCATCAGCCATAGCCATTAACGCCGCATTCTTTTTCATGGCAATCAATCCACTTAATGGGCGTGCAGCCTGTTTGGCTCGTTGAAGCAAGGGGTTCAGGTATTCCTCAGGGGATAACTCTTCCTCTTCTCCTGATCCTGAAACTTCAAGATCATTTTGAGATTCATTGGTTTGCATTGTCTTATGTTTTCCCGTGGTCATGATGGCCAGTAGCGAGTAAACGAAACGACAGTATTGTAATTTCGAAATAGTGTTGAGGATACCTGGCAGTCACAAAAACCGTCAAGGAAGTGAGGATTGTGGACTGAGCGTGCAACTCCTTCCTGATGAACCAACATTGTGCACCACCTGATCGTCCATGGATGACATTGAAAGTGCGAACCTCTGTTCAAAAAATAGATGGAAGTTGATCCCTAGGTACCACCTATCCGGTCCGTGAGGCAGACATCTCGTCTTTTTGCGATAAAGGCGGACTTCTAGAAGAAAAATGATTTCTAAGGGACCATCCCGAGTTATTTTTCAAATATATAGATGTCGGGGGATCAAAACAGTGTTCCTTGAAATTTCAACATAACGGTTGTTTTTGATTCGCTCATACGAGCAACCAATCGACTGACTGATAGGGAATTACACTACTTTTGTATCTAGCTGCCAACGTTGCCATTCAATCTTGAGTCTCTCCTAGTCGGTAACATCGGATTATGCTCTTCTTCAATTGATGCTGCATCTACATCATAAAGGGCGGAAACCTTCAGAATCCGAGCATTTTTGATATACTGTAATTTCTGAAAAGCCTGCCTGCGGCGAAACCTCAATTGAGCTCGATATGAGTGCCGGCCTAAAAACCGCGAGCAAAAAAATCGGGTAATTCCACTATGGCCATCGTCTTATGGTAAAATAATTACTGAGCATCGAAGAAGACGGGAGTTTCAGCAAGGTGAAAAAAGAAATATCCAATCACTCGCTTATTGCACTCATATTCGTTTCGTTTAATTCGTGGTTCACACTCTTCCCATTGGAAAATGCATCGGTGGAGGCAGGCACGAATTCTGAAGACGTCTTGACCGTCAGGGACCAGGTTCCAGTGGACGATTCGACCAGGAAAAGTTTTATTGATCTACGAAAGCCGCAAGATTCGGAGAAGCGGTTATTGGGGCAAACATTTACTCCAAACCATTTCCAAAAGAATCAATCCCAAAATAGCTCTTTGTTTCACCTGAAATCACCAGGAAAACTGCCAGGCATCGAATTCGGAATCGAAATGCATAGTGTTCAGGCTTTTCAATCGGTCGTTCCTTCAGAGAATTTACCAAAAGCCCTGGACCAAAAGCGGGAACAACCTCTTCTTCTCCCTCCCTCAATCAATGCTCCAGATTACAATGGAGGATTCCTCCGGTTCACCTGGTAACAAACATCGCTTCACGCATTGCAAACATAAGACTCTGCACACTCGCCAACGAGGTCAGGTTCGCCAAAAATATTTCCAGTTCCAGGAATCCTCTGAACAGGAAAAAGTTGGCGGAATTGATTGGAAAATGAAGAAGGCTTTATGTTATAAAGTCAGGTCGGAGTCAATGGTTCTAGGAGCGTGCCGAGGTAGCTCAGTTGGTAGAGCACAGCCCTGAAAAGGCTGGTGTCCGCAGTTCGATTCTGCGCCTCGGCACCACGAAAACAAAAACTTCACATGTCTTCCTGACCCACCAGCATGAAGCTTTTGATTCTGACCTTCAGTCCTCTTTGCACTGTTTTTAAATCATTAGTGATTCTTGTAGTCTTTTTGGGATTCCTAGGCCCTCAATCCCTTTTTGCCATTGAAGGCGATGGTATAAAATTGGCTCAAGCCTCTTCTCAACCATCCCCTCCCCCAAAAACCAGAACCGTTGTTGCAGACCTCTTAATGATCGATGGGGATTTTTTTGTGGTACGTAGCGAACGTGGAGAAATTCGTATCGAAGTCACCCCCGAAACTCAACTTGCGGAGTCATTTACTTTTGGCGATCGGATAAAAGCCGTTCTGTTACCAAACGACAAGGCCATAGCAATAACAAGAGCTCAACCAGGGGACCCGATTGGGACAACAGGCCAAGTTCCCGTCCCCCCCGCGGCTCCATCCACTCCCTCCCCAGGTCCTAAGCCGAAACGGTCAACTCCTCCTCCGAAAGTGACACCAAGTGTGCGGATTATCGTTGCCGACATTTTAATGGTTGATGGAAATTTTTATATCATCCGAAGTGACTATGGGGAAATTCAAATTGAAGTGACGCCCCAAACCCAGTTATCTGAATCCTTCAAGTTTGGGGATCGGATCAAAGCGCGGGTTAATCCACAAGATCAGGCACTATCCATTGTTCGGGCAGGTCCGGATGATTCCATCGGGATTCGCGTAGAGGAAAGCATTTCGACTCCGGCTCAGACGGCCACTCCAGGTGAAATTACCCCCGAATCAGAATCCATGCCTCCCAAACATGAGACATCAACGACTGCTCCGAAGGGGCCTCCAAAAATTCGTACGGTTGTGGCCGAGATTTTAATGATTGATGGAAACCTGTATGTTGTAAGAGGGGAACGGGGAGAAATTCGTATCGAGGTTACACCTGAAACAACCCTCTCCGAATCCTTTAAGTTTGGGGATAGGATTAAGGCCAAAATTTTGCCAAATGATACCGCACTATCTATTGAACGCGCCCAGTCAGATCAACCGCTTGGGACCCAGACGCCCTAGAGACTAGATTTCCTTTTTCCCCAATAACCCATCGTAGCAGGATAAGTTTTCTGTTTTGTCAATCCGCCCACGCGTAATGACTTCACTCCTGAATATGATGAGCGAACCAATAATAAGGTAATGAAGTGGAAAAAGACCCGAACAGGTTGAATCAACCAAGAAAGAAGCCCGCCGGAGGGAAACTCAAGATCAAATGCAGAAAATGTGGGAGTTAAATATCCACTTGCGAAGTTTTGCCCTCCCGCTTCACAACCTGTTGAAGGATATTCCGATAAGCTCGAATACGCTTCACATATTTAACAGGCTCCCATCCACGGGCATAGCGATGAGGCAGATCTTGATAATATTCCTTTTGAGCCAAGAGGGGGAGAATGCTTTTAATGTCCTCCCACTGATCGGAGTTTTTACCTAGACGCTCAGCAAGCAATCGAGCATCGTTAATATGTCCCATGCCGACATTGTAGGCTGCAAGGGCAAAAAACATGCGATCTGGCATGCGAATGTGGTCAGGAACCCGCTTTTGCAAATAAGACAGATAGCGAGCCCCACCGGCAATGCTTTTTGAAGGGTCAAGCCGGTTCTTGATTCCCAAATCCGAGGCGGTGGAACGTGTGAGCATCATAATTCCTCGAACCCCGGTAGGACTGATGGCCTTGTTATTCCATTGAGACTCTTGATAGGCCATAGATGCCAGCAACATCCATGGAATACCCGATTTTTTTTCAGCTTGCTGAAATTCTTCTCGATAGGAAGGAAGCCTAGTCTCAATATGTCGCAAAAAGGTCT
Organism: Nitrospiria bacterium; assembly: GCA_030430725.1. Classification (GTDB taxonomy): domain Bacteria; phylum Nitrospirota; class Nitrospiria; order Nitrospirales; family UBA8639; genus Nitrospira_E. The sequence goes on along the minus strand of JAUIKP010000004.1, from coordinate 13,686 downwards.
TCACTTCATACGCAGGAAGGTTTGTTCCTAATTGCGCAGTTCGCTCCTGATGGGAGAGGTAGTTTCGTTCATGGTGGGGAAGCTCCCAAATGACCAATAGTATTCCCAATAAGGACAGGACCAGACCGACTTGTTTTCCGACCTGTTTAATGGTTTCCATGGGCATTATTATTCCTTCCGCATCTTCAACAAATCGTCATAAACAAACGTTGAATTGGGTGTATTGATGGAAGAAGATCAACACCGGATTATAGGCTAGGATTATGGTGGCATAAAGAAATGAATTAGGCAAGAAGAGTTTTACGGATGGCCATTCAATTAAAAACAAAATCTGCCGTTTTTCGTTGTTGAATCAATGCTTTTAAATTTACAACAATCCCGTTTACATTAAAAATTCGATCATGTAACGAATAGGATCATAACTTTACCAAACTTTTCGGATAATTCAACCCTAATATTAAGAGACCTCTAAAACCCAGCTTCCGGCCTCTACCTTATGATTTAGCAAAGACGCCAGCGTCACAGGAAAAATACTTAATTTGCTTCAAGGGAATGATGGTGACTTCCTTGGGTGTATCGACTTCAAGAATTTCCATATCATCACTAATGGTATGGCGAATAGCGTCCTTGAATTCTAATTCTTTATTGTCAACAAAGGTAACCTTGACCCAATACTGCACGGTGGACTCCTTTCAATAACAAACGTGTGTAATGTATGCCTCGTGCGCCACCGCGCCCCAGGTCATTTTTGTCCCAGTTCAGAAGACCGAGCCGTAGCAGCTTTGACAGCTTCCATTAGGGTCGCCCGCAACTTCCCTGTTTCTAGTCGTTGAAGACCGGCAATCGTTGTGCCACCCGGTGACGTCACCCGATCTTTCAGTACAGCAGGATGTTCGCCGCTTTCGAGCACCATTCGGGCCGCCCCCAATACTGTTTGTGCCGCAAGCACGCTGGCTACGTTCCGTGGAAGACCGAGGAGGACCCCACCGTCTGTGAGTGCTTCAATAACCAGGTAGATATACGCAGGACCACTTCCGCTCAAGCCCGTCACGGCATCCATTAAGGATTCCTCTACCATGACAACTTTGCCAATCGATTCAAAGATCGATTGAGCCAGTTGAAGATGGTTCGGGGAAATCTCAGAACTTCCAGCTAACGCGGTTACCCCTTCCTGGATGACTGCAGGAGTATTTGGCATCGCACGAACAAGGGGAATATGTTTCCCGACGCGATGCTGAATGCGTGCTAAGGGATATCCTGCTGCGACGGAAATCATTAGGTGCTTTTGAGAAACCTGTTCCTTGATCTCCGATAGCACGACATCCATAACCTGTGGCTTCACACAGAGAACAATAATATCCGCTGACTTTACTTCCTTGGCGTTATCAGAACCCACGTGGACTTGAAATGTCTTCTGGAAATGCTCTAACCGGGTTAAGGAAATATCGGTAACAGAAATACTGGCGGGAAAAGCGAGATGGGACTTCAACATTCCGGTCACCAATGCATCAGCCATGTTGCCTGCCCCTAAAAATACAAACTTTGGTGACTTTGCCATTCGCCGAGTATAGCCGGAGACTGATAGGGGTTCAACTTCACTCGAGGGAATATTCACAAAATCCCTTCAACCTATTAAACCCCTCGCGGAACTCTCCAGAGTTGTTTTTATAAAGATTGAATTGAGCAATAAACCTTTCCCAATCGGACCCTCGGCGTAAGGTAGGGCTATCCGGTCATTTGACGGCTATATGGCAACAAGTTTTTAAAACGGAATTGAGTTGCCCCTCCCTTAATCTGAAGAGTATATTAGAAAACCCTGAAAATTCGTTTAGAAACGTTTGGTCCTTTTCCATTTTTGCCTACGTTGCCATCCACCATGATTACAAATTAGAAGCAAGGAGGAAGGTTATGAAAGCCTGGCCGGTTTTCCTCATTTTCGTAATGGTGTGGGTCGGAGGGACTTCATCTGAAGCTCGCCAAATCCCACTCACGCCAGAGCAAAAAACGCAATTGGAAAATGCCCAGACCGTATTGGTGGAGGTCCTTGCCTTAACGGAAAAAGGGACGTATGACCCCAGTCCACTGATCGCGACTGTCAAGGCGCGCTTGGAAGCCATTGGGTATACAGTGACCACGGATCGCTCTCAACCCCACGACGTGAAAGTGAAAGTGAAATGTGAAGAAGCCAAAACGTCGACCCGCACCTCTCCCTCCGGCGGAGACGTAGACCTGGCTGATGCACCCAACCGCCTCTGGAAGGGACCGGCATGTCTGTTGACCTATTTTCTCCAACACAACAATTTCCAATGGAAAAAAGAAGTGCGCACAAGCTTTGCGGATGCCAGACAGGCCGCCCAGCAGGCACAGGTTGACGATGCCGGAACATATGCAATGGATCATCTGAACCAACGGCTTGGGGAATATGATTTCCCCGTCCTGCTCTCCGCCGAATGGGGGCAAATCGATCGCCTGCTTAAACTGTTGGATGATCCCAACACCCCTAAACTGCGGAAAGTGAAAATTCTTTCCGTCCTCAGCGATGTGCAAGCCGACGAAGCCCTCCCGCAGCTGACCAAACTTCTCGAGTCCACGGATTTGCAGCAGGAAACCATCAATGCCCTTTCAGGCGCTGGAGGGCATTCCATTCCCATCCTAATTGATTTATTTCAAACCAGTCGGCAATCCAGCATCCGAGCCGAAGCGGCAAAAGCCTTGGGAGATATTGCAGCCAGGACGGGAGATCCCCGCACAATTCCCCCATTGGTGGAATATGTTTCCGAGATATTACCCAACTTGAAAACCTCAGAAGATATTGATTTTCCCCTGCTCACTGAAGTGGTCTGGGCGATTGGGAAATTACGATGGGCCCACTCTTTGAAGCCGATTGGAGAACTACAGGATAAAGTGTGGTTGATTCATGACAATTCAGAAGAAATGGCGGAGTTGCGGGAGGCCACGAACTGGACCTTTAAGGCAATAGAATTACAAGATGCTGCCATGTTAGAAACGTTTGGTTAATCTGCGATACAATTCAGAGAGATTCCTTGCAACTTCCTGTGAACCAAGTCATACCACCATGAAAATCATGAGGGGTGCGACTTTGAGATCAGACAAGGAGGTTACTCATGAAACGTTGGTTAATTTTCCTCATGTTCGCCATTTTCTGTGTCGTAGGGACTTCATCCGAAGCGCGCCGAATTCACCTCACACCAGAACAAAAAACCCAATTGCAAAATGCCAAGACCGTATTGGTGGAGGTCCTCGCCTTAACGGAAACAGGGACGTATGACCCTAGTCCACTGACCGCCACTGTCAGGGCCCGATTGGAGGACATTGGGTATACAGTGATCACGGACCGCTCTCAACCCCACGACGTGGAAGTGAAAGTGAAATGTGAAGAGCAAAAGACTGTGACGGGCACTTCGCCCTCCGGCGGGGACGTGGACCTGGCTGATGCCCCAGACCGCCTCTGGAAAGGGCCGGCATGTCTGTTGACCTATTTCCTCCAACACACTGATTTACAATGGAAAAAAGAAGTGCGCACGACCTTTGCGGATGCCAGACAGGCCGCCCAGCAGGCGCAGGTTGACGATGCCGGAACATATGCGATGGATCATCTCAACCAACGCCTTGGGGAATATGATTTCCCCGTCCTGCTCTCGGCCGAATGGGGGCAAATCGATCGCCTGCTCAAATTATTGGATGATCCCAACACGCCTAAACTGCGGAAAGTGAAAATTCTTTCCGTCCTCAGCGATGTGCATGCCGAAGAAGCCCTCCCGCAGCTGACCAAACTTCTCGAGTCCACGGATTTGCAGCAAGAAACCATCAATGCGCTTTCAGGCGCTGGAGGGCATTCCATTCCCTTGCTCATCGATTTATTCCAAACCAGTCGGCAATCCAGTATCCGAGCCGAAGCGGCAAAAGCCTTAGGAGATATCGCAGCCAAGACGGGGGATCCCCGCCCGATTCCTCCATTGGTGAAGTACGTGTCCACCCTATTACCTCAATTAAAAACCTCGGAAGATATTGATTTTCCCCTGCTCACTGAAGTGGTCTGGGCCATTGGGAAACAACGATGGGAGGGTTCCCTTAAACCCATGAGAGAACTTCAGCAGAAGATTTGGGTGATTTTTGACAATTCGAAGGAAATGGCCGAGTTGCGGGAGGCCACGAGTTGGACCTATAAACAAATCGACTTGGATGGCCATCTCAGTTAAAACCTCACAAATTTATTATACGGTGGGAGATCAGGCATGAGAACTTGGGTGGCATGTGGATTTATCTCCATAGCATTGTTCGTTGGGCTTTTTGGTTCAGAGGGGTTTGCCAGACGGACGTACCTCGACCAAGAACAAAAGGGGCAACTCGAGGCCATTCAAACAATTCTGGTTCACGTCCTGGCGTTGACGGAGAGGGGCAAAGTCGATGGAACAGTCATTGAAAATGTTGTGAGGCAACGCTTAGAAGAATTGGGCTATACCGTGGTCACGAATCGCGATGCTCCATTCGATGTCAGAGTGAACGTCAAATGCGAAGAAGTAAAAAAATGGTCGGGAACCACTCGCGGCGGAGGTGATGCGGACCATTCCGGCGCTCCATCCCGCCTATGGAAAGGCCCTGCCTGCCTCTTTTCCTATCAATTGGATGGACGAGACTTAGGGTGGTACAAAGAAGCGCGAACCAGTTTTGAAGATCCGGGTGAAGCCGCTAAGGTTGCTCACGCTCAACAATCCGGTCCCTATGCAATTCAACAATTAGCCGAACGGATTCAAGAATTTGATTTTCCCGTTTTGCTCGCTGCGGAATGGGGGCATGAGGCCCGCCTGTTCAAGCTACTCAATAACCCCCAGACACCAAATAAACGCAAACTAAGAATTTTATCCCTTCTACCTCAAGTGGAATCACACGAAACCCTACCTCTACTGAAAGAACTCATTCAAGATCCTGAGCTGACAGAAGAGGCTATCGTCGCGCTATCCAGCACGGGGAGCGAAGGCATTCCCCTCCTAACGGATATTTTTCAAACCCAGAAAGACTCGAAAATTCGAGCAGCCGCAGCCAAAGGATTAGGGGAAATTGGCGCCCATACCGGAGACCCTTCAGTCACCCCGCCCATGCTTGATTATGTGGTTGAAAATCTGCCCCATCTCAAATCATCTTCCGACATCGATTTCCCCGTTCTGACAGAGGTCGTGTGGAGTTTAGGCAAACTGCGGAATGAAAAGTCTATCGGCCCGATTAATGAGCTACAAAGCAAAATCTGGGTGATTTTTGACAATTCGAAGGAAATGGCCGAGCTGCGGGAGGCCACAAGCTGGACCTATAAACAAATTGATATGGATTGGCAGGTTCAGTAGACGGGGCTATTTTGAATCTCAGCAGCCAGTGTCCCAACAGCAAATATCGACGTGACGCCCATCACCTGACGTCATGAGATTGATCCCCACCCAGCTTACCTGCGTTGGTCTTTTCATTATTTTCCTTGTAGTTGCCTCCGCGGAAAGAGGCTATACGGACATGGCCGGAGAACTCGGGGAAATGGACCGTCTGGAGCACCAAGCCGAAAATGCGATTGCGAATGGAGATCCGGAGGGCGCTGCACTCTCCATTGGGAAGGCCGCGCTCATGGCAAAAATTCTCGCTCAAAAGGAAGAACACCAACAGACTCGCTCTCTGTATCAAGCAGCAGAAACCCTCTTTAGAGGCCAAGAGCAGGGCTACCGTGCCTTCGCACTTTTTGAACGGGCGGGAGGACAGCCTCCAGCCTCCAGGGGGGTATGCCAATATCTCTCACATGCTGATGAAAAAGTGAAACAATCTCAGAAGGATCTCAGGGCCTTGCCCGATTTCACCAATGAATCGTTGAGGGACCGTCGGTACCGCCACATCGGAAAGACCGAAGAATGGGAACAACTTCTCCGAGGTCTGAAGCAGGACTTGTTGTGTTAACCTCTCCCAATCGGTCTAACTCGCCAAATCCATCTCTCGGTGTCACAAAGAAAAAAGAGACATCCTTCAAGGGACCAAGAAGACCGTGTGCTAGCGAGAACAGGCGTTGGGGACTCGCTGACTTTGCGGCGACTCCGGTTCGACGCTGAACACGGTCCGGGTGAGCAGACGTGCGATTTCCTTAGAGATGACTTCCTGCATGATTTTGCCGGCACGAATCCGTGCTTCCTTTTCGGTCACATGCCCTTCCCTCCCCGTCTCCGAAATCACCCCGATGAGCCGATGAGAAGGATTTTCATAGATTTCGATATCACCACACCATCGCACATATTTGAACAACGGATCCGGTAAATCCACCGTCCAAAATCGTCCTTGCCCAACAATAGCCAGGTCCGGCATCTCCGAAGACGTTGAGTCGGCGGGACGACGGCCTAACAACCCTTCTTGCTTGAGCCCTTCCAAGATTGCGCGTTCCATGTCCTCATGGTTTTCTCCTTCAATAGCCACCGAGATAACCAAATTTTTGGCGACAAAATCCATAAATTCACGTTGGATCTGTGGGATACGATAGGATGGTGGCAGACTGTCTCCACTGCTGCGGATCACCCGGAGATCGTTATTCAGGGCATCCCGATCAGCTAATAAAATCATAGCTTCTTTGTAACCTCGGATACGTTGAATTTTCTGAGGATGCGTTCGGCCCTGATGAATCATATTCTCGATCTTCGTATCCCATTCCTCTAAACGTTCCAGAATGCTTTTCTCAGCTTGTTGCCGGTCGAGGCCGGCCAACGCCCAAAAATGTCTGGAAGATGGTTGATACCAGAAGTCCAAGATCTTCACATTTTCCAGCACTTTGCTGGTCGTCACCTGTGTCCGTTGATCGAGTTGTAACTTCCGCCGGGTTTGACTCCCAGCCTCGGACTCTTGAATAGAATACGTTTCATGATCCATCGATCGGGCGTTCACCTGTGCGGAAAACACCCTGGCAACTGCGGCATAAGCCCGTTTTTCCGCTTGTTCCCGCGATTCGGCTTCTCCAATACCGGTAAGGTATCGTTCAACAGGATAGGATTGGTGTGGTGCCATGATCCATTCTGGCGGGGTCTCCCCGACAAACCAGGCACAGCCCCAGGCCAGAAAGCTTACCCCACTCCACACCAGAATTCTCAGTATATTCATGGCTTATTGCAAACTCTGATGAATAACGAGCGTTGTTTCGCCTTTTATAAGCTGAAGATGACGCTGTTGAGACCCTCCAGTCTTCCGTCCTTGATGATCCATGGACTGAATAGCCAAGGAATAGTCACCCGGTTCAACCCAAAGCCGTGTCAACTGAAACTCACCTGGAAGAGTTCGCCACGACCGAACATCGGCTTCTTCTGTGGCCAGAGCCAATATTCGGGCAATCGCGCCAACCAATAGACCGACCCAACCCTGATTGTTTCGTCCCGCTGCAGCTCTGGCCCCTATGGCGATGCCTTCCGCCGCCGCCATTTTCATGGCGGATCGAGCTACCGCCCGGAGAACGAGTGCATCATACTCATCGGCCAAATTTTTTTCGGCTACGGCGCCAATATCATACACCCGCTCCGATTGGGTTTTAAAACCGGCTGTCTGGTTTGTGACCTCGATCACATCATAGGCCACCGTGGTTTTTTTCATCGTAAGCCGGGGCAAGGCAATCCGGGCAATTTGTCCGTGAAGGCCATACAGCAGAGACTCCCCTCCTCTCGTATCCCGGGTACTACGGCCAAACCAGGGTTTGGTGAGAGCTACCAGGTACAAGGCGTCTAAACTCACCGGAACATCAATAAATACATCTTCTTTCTTAGGCCCTTCGCCGTAGTAACTGATTACAATGAGTTGAGCCTGTGTGGACAGGCCTTCGGACCCGGAAGCAACACCGATTTCCGGATATTTTTCACGGTACTGTCGGACTTCATCAGACAGTCCCAATCGTTCTGCCGTTCGAATCAGGTCAGCTTTCAGGATATCGGGAAACACGACACGGGACCACTCCTGACTGTCCTCATAGACCTGTTCTGCCTTTCGATATCCGACATAGGCATTATTGAGGTCACCGGTAATGTCATAGAGCAGCCCCACCAAATACCGAGCAAACGGATCTTCTTGGTAGGTCTCCGTTCCCTCTTGTTTGTCATGAAGCACATTGAGACGATGATCAATCCTTCGTCCCTCCACTAACGCCTCATTCCACTGTTGGAGAGCTGCATAATTCAGGGCCTTAACCACGTTAATCATGACATGTTCAAAAGGATCTCCTACAAAGGGCCGTTGTGCCTCATTCACGAGCAGGGCTGAGGCCTCGTCTCGGAGGTGTTTCGTATACAGTTCTTCAACAAGAGTATTGGCTTCCTCCAGAGCCTTATTGCTTTCAACATACTGTTGAGCCAAATGGAGCACCATGCCTTGATCTAGTAAATAGAGCAACCGATTTTTGTCTCCATAGTCCTCCTTTGCCGATTGCATAATTGTCACAGCCTGGGCTGAATTCCCTGCCAACAGACTGCGCTCTACCTTCGCATAGTGAGACATCGGCCCACTACAGCCAACAAACCAGATCGCTCCTAAGACAAGCAGCAGGATTCTCGGTTGAACGCTCATGGAGAAAAAGGCTCGCTGGCCTAAGGTGGGCTGGTGAAAAACAGGCCCCTGACAATGAAATCCAAGGGGAGAGAGAAGGACCGACCAACCAATCGCGCGTCACGGAAGGGGATGGGATGACACGGCGTTAAAAAAGGAGACGTTTACGTTCGACGACCTTTTTGATTTTTTTCTGTCCGTACCAGGACTTCACATTCGTCTCAACATTGATGAGATCTAAATCAACCTGATAATAAATCCCTTTGACCCCATCAGATTCATCCACGATCGTACTAATCGTGCCCTTCATCATAAAATCCGCTCCCAGTTCCTGTCCCGGGCGTTTCTGCGTATCTTCCCTGGCATGAACGGCTTGCTCTTGTCGTTCCTGCCGAATTTCATCGCGATCCCGTCGACTTGCCACAAACACCACTTTTTGAGAATTGGTCATTTCCCGCTCCAAGTCCGACACAAAGGTGCCCACATCGATATGTTCATGGCTTTTATTAAGAATGGTCCCGACAATCACCGTCGGAACTCGATTATGTTGATTGGAAAAGTTTTCCAACCACGGCCGACTCACCATTTCTTTCATCATGGCTTCGGCCACTAACTTTGAGTCCGTATCATTCCACCGACCACTAAAATCGGTGACGACCCCGGGGTCTACTCGGGTCACCTTTTTTTCTTTTCCACATCCGCCCAAGAAGAGAAGGCAGAGGCAGGGGACCACAACCGCGCAGGATTTGATGAATCGAGTGATGGAGGACAAGGTGATTCCTTTGTGATGTTGAGCCAAAAAAAAAGGCCGCTCATTAAACAGGTTCAAAGGCCTCCCGGGCGTTTAGCTTCTTCCTGTTCCAGTTTTTTAAAGGCTTTTTCAGCGTTCTTGCGGACAAAATCCCGAACCTCTTCATCCAGTTCCTGCGCTTGCTGCAGCGCTTCCTTCATTTCCGCAAAAGACAGCTTGGTTAAGACGTAGTAGGTGGAGGTGTCGTCATCCTTGTAACGGTCAATGGGCCGAACTCCATTTAAGGTCACAGCCGAAAAGGTTTTAACAGCCCGTTCTACGTTTTGCTCTTCCGTTGACTTGGTGAAATTTCCCGCGGAGGTTGAAGCGGCATAGTCTTGCATCAGATAGGCCGTATAGGTGCGAAAAGTTTTTGCCAACTCGGCGCGTGCGCGATTTTCAGCAGTTTCCCAAGCAAGTGGTTCGTTTTTCACTCCGACGACCGCTCCAACTCCATAAATGGACTTGGAGTCATCGGCATTCATCACACCCGATCCTTCCTCGACCCACTTAGGAGGACCTCCGCATGCCACAAGCATGAAAGTGAGAAGCGCAAACCCTCCGATGCGAAGAACAACCTGACGCATATCATGGCCTTGTTCAATCATTGGGTAACCTAACCTTTTTTGAGAAAATTTTTATCAGAGTTTCCTGTCAGACGGGCTAAGAAAATGCTAGCATTGGACCTACAACCTGTCAAGAAAATTGGACTTTTTACCGTCTTTCACTGCCTCTTATCGAATTGCATTCATCATGATTCGAGACATGCAGAAAACCAAGGAGGATGTATTGTGGCTGATGTAACAATTGAAGATGGCATTATTCGGGTGAAAGACCTGGACATTCAGGATGGAAAAGCCGCCAAGGTATTGGCTGAATATCCGGAAGCCAGGTGGGCGGAAATCACCAGACGTGCGGTAAAGATTGGCCTGGGGTATTTAAAGGGAGGAGCAGAGCCGTGACCATGTCCTCCATCTTTCTCATAGCCTAAGGGCCTTTTAAACAATGACGAATATTACAAAAAGGAAACATCGAGTCCCCGGGTTGTTAATAGGACCAGAGTTATAGAGTCGAGGGCGTAGAACGAATTCCGGCTTGTCGGGCATGCCCGATAAACCTGTTTAACTGATCATCTCCAAGCGAAATGGGTATCTCGACCAGCACGGAATATTCGTTTTGAATCGATTCCTGAAAGTGAGCCTGATGATGAGCCGGGACTCCTAAAATCGTCCCAAAGGCCTTGACATATTCCCCTTGGCCTTGGGCTATTTCTTGAAGGAGGATGTCATGGTTGGTCGCCACAAAGACTCTGGCATGTGCGCCACGTTTGACAAGACCATCTGCCGTCCACCAGGATTTTCCGGAGGTGGAGGAGAGAAATTCGGATGTGGCATCCGACGTGGTATCAAGTGTCGCTTTGATCGTACAACCGGACGACATGCCCAACAGGAAGACCCCGAATGCCGCAATCTGAAACGTTTTGAAAATGGGAATCATGAAAGTTCTCCTTGACTGAGGTCATGAACATGACATAGACGTCATGAGGATTTACAATGAGATTTCTGTCGGATCGAATACATCAAAACATTGACATGTTTCATCATAAAATACAACTCCAGTCTGGGTGGTCTCGGATCACTTTCAATTTAACTGGATTACACAGACGATATGCTTACGCCTGAGGATCATCTTGAGTTAATTCGCCGTGGGATTTCCACGTTCCAGGTGGAATCACAACTCCAGCGATTGCGTCATGGAGTCCCCCCGATCACCATCATTCGTCCATGCCGATTGAACGATGGGATTATCCAAATCCGTCCAGAAAACTTCCCCCGGTATCAACAACAATTTGAAGCGGCCCGGCAGGCGGACCGGGTCAGTAAATTTATCCCTGCATCCGGAGCCGCCACTCGCATGTTTAATGACCTCCTCAAGTTTTTATCCCAGGAGGCCTTCCCCGAATCCTCTTCAAATCGGGCACCAACTCTTCCCCACGCTGTCGATCAGGCTTGGACGCGCTTACAGGATTTCCCGTTTATTCCTGATTTAGAACAGTATCTCCATGGGCAGGGACAACCCCCTCCAACGGATCAGCATACACATGATCTCAATACGATTCTTCAAGCGGTCCTGAAGACACCCGGCCTTGGCTATGCCGAATTGCCTAAGGCCCTCCTCTCCTTCCATCGCTATCCGGAAGGTCCCCGAACTGCACTCGAAGAACATATTTACGAAGCCATCAGATATCATCCCAATCAACTCAATTCAATAAAGATTCATTTGACCGTTTCTCCTCAATATGAACAGGCCATTCAAACCCATTTGCATACCATTCAACAGAGGTTGGGAAAACAGGGGTGGAATCTTGATTGCACGGTCTCCTTCCAAAAACCGTCGACCGACACCGTCGCTCTGGGCTCTGATAATCAGCCATTTCGTGGCGAAGATGGCACTCTGGTTTTTCGACCGGGGGGGCATGGGGCGCTATTGGAAAATTTAAATGACTACCAGGGAGACATCATTTTCATTTCCAATATCGACAACGTGGTCCCCGATCATTTGAAAGATCCGATTGTCACATGGAGAAAGGCATTGGGAGGCTATCTGGTTGAGCTACAACAACAGGTGTTTCACCATATAGCACAACTCAGCTCGCTCCCCGCAGATGCGAAAAGCGTCCATCAGGCGGAAGCCTGTATCCTGCAAGAACTCCTTCTTCCACTTCCCCAGTCGTATCGAGAATTGGCGCTTCCCGATCAAGCTACATTATTAAAGCAGTATCTAGATCGGCCCATCCGTGTCTGTGGTGTTGTCCCCAATACCGGCGATCCGGGCGGAGGGCCATTTTGGGTGGCGCACCCAGAGGACGCTCCGTCCAGGCAAATTGTCGAGCAATCACAAGTCAATCCCGATTCTGAAGCCCAACAAAAGCTCTTTGCCTCCGGAACTCATTTCAATCCGGTGGATCTGGTCTGCGGAGTCCGTGATTTTCAAGGCAATCCTTTTAACCTTCTGGAGTACGTCGATCCCGGAACCGGCTTCATCGGCATGAAATCCTACCAGGGTCGTCCCCTCAAAGCCTTAGAATGGCCAGGCTTGTGGAATGGAGGAATGGCCCATTGGATTACCATCTTCGTAGAAATTCCTCGCGCCAATTTTAATCCCGTCAAAACCTTCCTTGATTGGCTTCACCCCGCCCATCAACCTCAGACAAACCAGCCGTAACTCTGCTCCCGATTGGGTACCCGTCTGTTTCGTTTTTCTTGGTTCCTGTTCAATACTTAACTGCACATCCCCGGGACGCGTGGCCGGTTAAGATGAAGAAGGTTCAGACCGAAACCTAGTGGAAGTCATTGCGCCTTTACCGGACTCACTCATCCCAAACCTGGAAAAATTTTCATGAACGAACAGGAATTTTTCTCCCTTTGGCAAAATTTTGGATTCCCCTGCAAATCCCATCCGTGGCACGGTGTCGAAATAGGAGAAGAGGCACCACTCTCCGTCACGGTCTATGTCGAAATTGTGCCCACGGACACGGTCAAATATGAATTGGATAAAAAGTCGGGCCATTTACGAGTGGACCGGCCCCAGCGCTATTCCAATGTGTGCCCCACGCTGTATGGACTAATTCCTCAAACTTACTGCGGGCAATCTGTCGCAGCACTCAGTGCCGAATGTACCAATCGGCCTGGCCTCGTCGGTGATCTGGATCCATTAGACATTTGCGTTCTGACTGAGAAAAGCATTATCCATGGAGATGTTTTGCTCCAAGCCATTCCGATTGGCGGCTTGCGTATGATCGATGGGGATGAAGCCGATGATAAAATTGTGGCGGTCCTCAAGGGGGATGCGCTCCATGAACAGTGGTCAGACATCAAAGCCTGTCCTGTTCACTTTGTGGAACGACTCATGCATTATTTCCTGACCTACAAAGATGCTCCCGGCTCGCAAAAGAAAAATTGCGAAATCACGCATGTGTATGGCCGCGAAGAAGCCCATGAGGTCATTCGCCGAAGTCAACAGGATTACGCCATGAAATATGGATCCTTACAAGCCCAACTCGCCAAACCCCGCCATGCACTTAATTAGGATCAACAGTCTTACCCACACCATTAAAATTTCCCGATCGCATGTTTCAAAAAATGGCAAACAGCTTACGGTCAGCGACGGTTCTCATATTTCTAACCCCAAGCCCTATTCAGTGTTCACCCCTTCTTTGCGATCTTTAAGCCTTGCCCTCTTGAAGCAACGAGCCAAGGACAGCATAATGGGCTTATCAGCCTTCCCGCTGAGAAAACATGTTCTTGATTGTGTCCCAAAATGCGTAATTAAGGAGG
>JAUIKP010000343.1 GCA_030430725.1 Nitrospiria bacterium | reverse complement strand
ATTGCCGAGGTCCTGCAAGAACCGATTCCAGAGTCTTCCCAACGGATGTAAGAATATTATGATCGATTCGATCAGCCAGGTGTCTTTGCTTGCGGCGTTTAGTGCCGGACTGCTGTCTTTTGTTTCCCCATGTGTCCTCCCCCTCGTCCCCTCCTATCTGTCCTATATTACCGGGCTCTCGGTGGAAAATCTTGCGAAAGTTGAAGAGCGAGAGCGATTTAAGTCCGCGATTATCCTCAATGCACTGTTGTTTATTGCCGGGTTTTCCTCGGTCTTCATCGCGTTTGGGGCATCGGCCAGTTTGATTGGGCAATTGTTGTATGACTATCAAGACGTGATCAGAAAAGTCGGGGGTGTCCTGATTATTATTTTCGGACTGTATTTGCTTGGAATTTTGAAATTACGATTTTTTATGACCGAACGACGCTTGATGCATTTTGAGACGCGTCCCGTCGGGTACCTGGGTTCGTTTCTAATCGGGACGGCATTTGCCGCCGGCTGGACCCCTTGCGTAGGACCGGTGTTGGGGGCCATTCTGGCCTATGCCAGTACGACCGAATCGATGTCCAGCGGGGTGATGCTCCTTTCGGCCTATTCGTTAGGATTGGGTCTCCCATTTTTTCTGACTGCATTTGGGATGGATAGTTTTTTAAGTTACTTTAAAAACCTTCGGTCCTATTTAGGCGGTGTGTCGTTTGTGAGCGGCGGGTTGTTAGTAGCGGTCGGCGTCATGATTTATGCGGATTCTCTGACACTTATCACCAGTTTTCTTGAACGTAACGGTATTGGTTGGTACATCGGACAATAAAAAAGGCCTGTTCGAGACCTGGTCTATCCTTCTTTTTTTCTATCCTCGCCCTTTCACTCGCTTGAATGGGTCGGAAAAGCCGCCAGCGGCGTTCCCTGCTTCCGCCGTAGCGGCTTCGCGCAGGCAGGTCGCCAACTTTCCCATGCTCACATACTCCCTGTACGCTCCGCGCGCAAAAATGGCTGTGGCCTTGCTGGACGGACTTTTTTGAACCGACCCGAGGCCTCTGGCCTTCAAAGTTGCCCTGGGGGTTTTTGCCCATGGAGAACAGTATTATTCAACACTCCCTGTATAGTATTCGGAATGATGGTGGGCTTATGCAGATTTAGAGGTATATTGGAGGAGCCAATATTTATGGAACCGTGGCGGTCTTCTCTTAGTAATGGAGTGGCGGGGGCCGTGGGAAGCATTTGGTCGGAGGATTCATGGATGGCTCTTGTCTTTCTCCGAGCTACCGGTTATCAGTCAGATGTATTGTTGGTCCTCAATTTACCGCTATTCCTTTCCGATCTATTTTTAACGCACATTTCTTCTCGGTGTAGGGTCCCTCCACCTTTTTTGAGACTCTATAAAACGACATCGTTGGCTTGTCATCCTTGATGGGTCCCAACCACCTTCACGTGATGTAAACGGGCCGACATGAAAAGAAAAAACAGGGGGCTATTTCAATTTCAACGGGAGCGTTCTCAATGATTTTCGTAACCGGAGGCGCCGGCTATATCGGGTCACATACCTGCGTTGAGCTTCTCCATGCGGGCTGTAATGTGACGGTCTTTGACAACTTCTCTAACAGCCATTCTGAGTCGTTGGCACGGGTGCAGCGTATAACAGGGAAGTCTCTTCGTCTGATACGCGGGGACTGCCGTGATCGCGCTGCAGTGGTGGCGGCTCTGCGCGAAAGCGGGGCGACCGCAGTCATCCACTTTGCCGGCCTCAAGGCGGTGGGAGAATCGGTTCAGGAACCCCTGGCCTATTATGACAACAATGTGGTCGGGTCCCTGCGCCTGTTGGAGGCCATGGGTGAGTGTGGCGTGAAACAGCTGGTATTCAGCTCCTCTGCTACGGTATATGGCGATCCGCAACGCCTTCCGCTCACTGAGGAACACCCCTTATCTGCGACTAATCCCTATGGTCGAACGAAACTGATGGTGGAGGAGATTTTGCGTGACGCACACCGCAGCGATCCGACTTGGCGGATCGGCATCTTGCGGTACTTTAACCCTGTTGGGGCGCATGGGAGTGGTCTAATTGGTGAAGATCCTCAGGGTATACCGAACAATTTGTTGCCCTTTGTGGCCCAGGTTGCGGTGGGCCGGCGGGAATATCTGAATGTATGGGGTGCCGATTATCCTACTCCTGATGGGACCGGCGTACGGGATTATATTCATGTCGTTGATTTGGCACTGGGGCATCTCAAAGCACTAGAGGCCTTGGCTCGACAGGATGTTCGGAACGATTGCCTGACGGTAAACCTTGGTACGGGCAACGGGTACAGTGTCTTGGAGATCGTGCGGGAATTTGAAACCGCAAGTGGCAAGCCGATTCCCTACAAAATCGCTCCACGTCGCCCCGGTGACATTGCCTCTTGCTATGCTGATCCGAATCAAGCTTCCACGCTTTTGGGTTGGCGAGCTGAACGGGGACTCCCTGAGATGTGCGCGGATGCCTGGCGATGGCAACGTGACAACCCTCAGGGATATGCTGTTTGATGTATCCGCCTAGCTACCAGCAGGCCTCATTAGACGGGTTTTAGAGCCCGGGGGTTCTGGTGAGCACCTTGCGGGCGAAATCCTCGTGATCCGGTCGCGTGGCTGGAATTCTTGTCTCGTCATGTAGATCTTGATGGAGGCTGCAGCACCACACCAAAGCGGTCGGTCTGCTCCATGAATATTTTGAGATTGTGAGGCCCTTCGTTTACATCGCAGAGGAATTGAGCTTCGTGAGCAAGGTTCTTCCAGAGGAAACCGGGGCATGCGGCTAATGAGGGCCGTTGGCCTTTAAAGGACTACTTGAGAAGGCGGTTTAGGTAAGTAAGGAAGTGGCGGGTCAACACCATTCCCCGGTTTTACAGGATATCACACTACTCGATACCTGAATGGGTGGGGTTGTGGACAAGGAAGATGGTGAGTCACACCATGTGCCGATCGTACAAGCTCCATTGGAGGGAGGTGGCTCCGAGGCTGTGGGGGCGCTTTGCATGGCCGGCGTCACTGTCGGGGCCGTGGCCTCGGCTGAGGATGACATGGGGGATTCCGGGATATGGGATACTGTCCGTACAAGGACTTGATGGTTAGGATTTTGTGCTATTGCCGAGGGCTTGGGGTTGTGCTCATTTTGTGAGGAATCAAGAGGACTGGATGCTAGAAGAGGGGGATTCTTTTTTTCCAGCTGTGCCAGGAGTTTTTTCCCCTGTGAGTGATAGGGGTTGTTGGGATGTTCGTTGACCAGAGCAAGTAACCATTCTTGGGACCATTCTTCGATACCCAGGTTTTGGTAGGTTTTTGCCAGGTGGAACATGGCATTACCGGCAGTTTCTAATTCAGGATACTCCTTGATGATCTTTTCGAATCGGTGGGCAGCAGCCAGATAGGATTCACGGTTGAAGTAAAAATTCCCAACCATCAAGTGCCGTTGTGCTAACTGTTCTTTACAAGTCAATATGGTTTGCTTTGCTTCCGTTTCATAGCGGCTTGCCGGAAATTCCTGAAGAAGTTTCTCAAAATTCTTAATCGATTCCTCCAAGGGCTCTGGGTCACGATCGACTGTCCGGTATTGTTTAAAATGGCTGACCCCAATTTTGTATTGGGCGTAAGGGGCTAATATGTGATTTCGGTGAAGGTCAAGAAAATGTTTGTATTCCACAATGGATTCCGCATAGGATTCCTTGTCAAAAAAAGATTCGGCACGTTTCATGATTACGTTCGGATCGTAACTCATTTCTACCGAATCACCGACGAAGATTTGTTCGTTCGTTGAGGACACTTCTGTATTCGATGTGGTATTGGTGTGCTCCGTGGGTTTTGGTGTTGAGGAGCAACCGGCGATTATGAGCAGAACGGTGAGGAAGTGAAGCAACAGCGGTCGTACATTAACAGGAAATTTCACAGGTAAGGCACTCCAGGCAGTGTTGCGATCATATAAATGATTGGATTGCGGTGAAAGTCGGTATAGAGATATGAAACAGCCCATATCTATACAAGATTCGGACCAATGAAAGAAAGTCTTTAATGTTGCGCCTGGGTTAATTTTTTTATTACAAATTGTCTCCCTTTTACCACAATATTTGGTAAAAATGAAAAATTTGCCACAGTCAATGTATGGTCAATTCAACGGATAGGCTATGAGTGTAAGATGAATGCCAACTTCTCTCGAATCGTCGGAACCGGCTCTTTTCTCCCCGGTCGTTTGGTAGATAATCAGGAGGTGGCTAATCTTTTAGGAATTGAGCCGTCGTATATTTTCGGAGTGTCCGGTATCCGGACCAGGTTCTGGGCCGATTCCGAGGAGGAATGCTCATTTTTGGCGG
>JAUIKP010000342.1 GCA_030430725.1 Nitrospiria bacterium | reverse complement strand
GCCGTACGCTCCGACATTCTTATCATTTTGCGTTACCTGCAAACCTTCCTCGAAAAAAGCGAAGCCGCACAAGCCGAAGGGGATGAAGAACGCGAAGCACGAGAAATGTTTGGGGAAGCGTACACTCCCGCCGATTATGTGCGTGGCTTTCAAGTCGCCTTCTACAAAGAAAACGGATTCGTCGCCCTCGGCAAACTCACCACCGACGAAGAGCTCGACCACACCCGCCAAATCTACGACCGCCTCTTCGCCGACCGCAAAACCATCGCCAAAGAAAACACCTTCGACCTCGCCGGAGACTCCCAAGACCGCCCGACCCTCCCCCAAATCCTCGGCCCCAGCAACTTCGCTCCTGAACTCCGCGAAACCCAACTCTGGGCCAAAGCGATCTGAAAGGTGATTGGAAACACCATCCGATTTGAAACCCGTCCCATGCCCTGGCTCAAGCGGAGAAGATTCTTGGGAGCATGGGCATGGGAGAGCGCTTGGCGGCCTTGCCAACCAGACTTTCGGGAGGAGAGCAGCAGCGGGTGGCGATTGCCCGTGCCCTGGTGAGTGATCCCCAGTTACTGCTGTGTGACGAACCGACGGCGAACCTGGATGGAGAAACGGGACACCGCATCGTGCAGCAATTGCATGATATCGGAAAGCAGCATGATCGTGGGGTAATTATTGTGACGCACGATACCCGGATTTTTGAATTTGGCGATCGCATTGTCCATATGGAAGATGGACGAGTGGATCAGATCCAAGAAGGACAGGAGACACCCGCTTAAATGGTACTGCGGCGTGTGAGTTTTTGGATCGCGTTGGCGGGCATCATATTGACGATTGCGACGTTGTGGGGTGCCAATAAGAAAGTGGCTCCGCCTCCACCGATGGAAGCTCCTCCTCAAAATCCCTATCCGGTCACGGTGGCCGCAGCAGGCATTATTGAGGCGGTGAATGAAAACGTCAGGATCGCGCCGCCGGTCTCCGGTCTGGTGACGAAGGTGTCTGTCACGGTGGCGGATCATGTCGAACAGGGAGATTCGTTGTTTCAATTGGATGATCGGGAGTTGCGGGCACAATTGCAAACAAAGACCGATTCGCTTCCGTCCGCAGCGGCGCGGGTTGCCGAGCAGGAGATCAGGCTTCGGGATGTCCAGGACCAATTGAAGCGGCTTCAGTCGGTCACGGACCGTCGGGCGGTCAGTGAAGATGATGTGAAGCGAAAATGGCATGAAGTTGAAGGTGCCAAGCGGGCGTTGATTCGGGCAAGGGCTGATTTCCATTTGGCCAGGACGGAACGGGATGAAGTGCAAACTTTATTACATCGTCTCACGGTTCGGGCACCGCGTGCCGGGACGATTCTTCAGGTCAATATTCGAGCCGGGGAATATGCCACGGTGAATGCCATCGAGCCGCTCATCATATTGGGAGATACGGAAACCTTACAGGTGCGGGCTGATATCGATGAAGTCAATGCGCCGTTGGTGGTGCCGGGAAGTCCGGCGGTGGCCTACCTGAAAGGCTTTACGGATAAGGCCATTTCGCTCACGTTTGCTCGGATTGAGCCCTACATTGTGCCAAAACGTTCCCTGTCCGGGGACAATCGGGAGCGGGTCGACACTAGAGTGCTCCAGGTGATTTATCGATTTGAACGGCCTGCTTTCCCGGTCTATGTCGGCCAACAAGTCGATGTGTATATCGAACGCCCTGTTGAAGGGGTTTCGGATCAGACCCAAAACCGATCGGAGAACACCATTCGGCCATCTGATACCTCCCGGTCGTTGTCGGAGACAGGAGAGACTCCGTAAGGAGAAACGCATGATCGCGACAAAACATCTATCCATGATGCTTGTGGTCTTTTGTCTGCCGGGATGTCTGATGGGGCCGGACTATCAGCAGCCGGACCTCAATGTTCCGGAAGACTGGAACAGGATGACCCTGGAAGGCTCATCCTCTCAGCTTCCCATCACGGTGGGACAGGTGCCGGAGGCCGAGTGGTGGCGAATGTTTGGCAACGGTGAACTGAATGGATTAATTGAACAAGCCCTGGATCGTAACCATGATCTCCGACAAGCGGCGTTTCGGGTGCTGGAGGCGCGCGCGGTCGCCTATGGGTCAGGAGCCGGACTATATCCCAATGTGTCCTTGGATGGATCGTATAGCCGAATCCGTCGATCGGAAAGCATTTTGGTCGGTCCCACAGGAGGGGCGCCTGAAGGGTTCGCGCCACCGGGAGCCAATTTTGACATTTGGCGTGCGGACATCGATCTTCGATGGGAACTGGATTTATGGGGTCGCATTCGACGCGGGAAAGAGGCTTTTACCGCAGAAGCGTTGGGAAGCGAAATGAATCGCCGTGGTCTATTGTTGAGCCTGGTCGGCCAAGTGGGAGAATCCTATTTTCGGCTCCGTGAACTCGACGAACAAGTGGAAATTGCGGAACGGAACCTGGCCCTTCAAGAAGACTCACTGTCGATCATCCGAAGCCGTGCGCAGGCCGGTCTGGTATCCGACCTGGATGTGAAACGAGAGGAAACCCTTGTGGCTCAAACGGCCTCGCAAATTCCCGAGTTTCGACGTCAACGGGCTGTGCAACTGCATCAACTTGAAGTGTTGACCGGGGCCAATCCTGGTACGCTGGTGTTGTCCTCCAAACCCCTTCGGTCCGTGATGGTGCAACCAACGATCCCAGTTGGGCTGCCTTCAGATCTGTTGCAACGGCGCCCGGATATTTTGGAGAAGGAAGAAACCTTAAAGGCCGCTAACGCCCGAATTGGAGAAGCCCGCGCCTACTTTTTCCCCAGCGTGGCCATTACGGGAAACGGAGGGTTTCTGACCAGCGAATTCGATCAATGGTTCAAATGGGGCAGCCGCAACATGGCGATCGGTCCCTCGGTTACCCTTCCCATCTTTGAAGGCTATACCAATTTGGCCAGATTAGAGGTGGCGGAAAACCGGTATCAGCAAATGTTGGAAGACTACCAGCAAACCATTCTGAATGCGTTTAGGGAAGTGGCTGATGTGCTGGTCGCTCTGCAAACGCGCAAAGAGCAACTGGTCAGTCAACGCCAACATGTGGCAGCCGCACGGGAATCGCTGGAACTGGCGGACATCCGGTATCGGAAGGGATTGGTTAGCTATATCGACGTCATCGATGCTCAGCGCATCGTCCTGGATGCGGAATTGGGTGTGGTCCAAACCGAACGCGCACGTCTCACGGCTATGGTGGATCTGTTCAAAGCCGTGGGCGGCGGTTGGGAGGAGGAACATCTGGCGCAAGTAACGGAGACAAACTGAAATTATCAGTGGATCTCTTAAATTGTCATGCTGAGCCCACAGCGAAGCATCTAGCCATGGAGATCAGGTGTGGTCCTGGCATAAGTCCCGTCGAAAGGGCATCACCAGGCACTGATTCCTCAATTAATCCTTGTTATTCGGGCAAGTCGTCGGCAGGAATCTTTCCTCAATAGACCGATCCAGAAGCGTGGCTAAAGGGGGATCTTTTCTGTTTACCCTGATTCCAATTCAACCTATCCGATGGAGTACCTCCCTTCTTGTAGGACACCCATCATAATAAAAGCTTGAAGTTCTTTTAATAATGTGGCCATATATCAGCATACTTGGGAGGAGAATAAATCGAAATGATCCGCCGCGTGTTCATTAGTCACACCTCGGAGTTTACAAAATACCCTGCGGGCAAATCCTTCATCGATGCAGCGATTGCGGCGGTGAATCGAGCGGAACATGTTCCCTGTGATATGAGGTACTTTACCTCTCGTGATAAAAAGTCCGCAGCATATTGTCAGGAAAAAGTCAGGGAATGCGATCTCTATATTGGAGTGATCGGGTTTCGGTATGGCTCGTCGGTCCGGGATCGCCCTGAAGTTTCGTATACCGAACTCGAATTTGAGGCCGCCAGTGAGGATCCGGCCAAACTCCGGCTGGTTTTCCTCTTGGATGAAAATGCAACAGTTCCGGGTTGGTTTACCAAAGACCATGAATTTGGTAAGCGGCAAGAGACTTTCAGAAAACGGATACAGGATGCTGGTCTCATCTATGCACAGTTTCGCGATACTTCTCAATTGGAACTGCTCATTTATCAGGCCCTGATTGAGCACGTCCAATTTACGCCCCCCGCGTCAGGGCAAGAGACCATCGAATGGCCGGAAGGAAAATCCCCCTATCCTGGGTTGGAATGGTTTGATGAAGGATATGCCCCGCTGTACTTCGGACGGGAACGGGAAATAGACGACGTGATTGCAAAAATGAGCGAGCAACAGGGACGTTTCATTCTCATCAGCGGGGCCTCCGGTTCAGGGAAGTCTTCTATGGTGGCGGCTGGTTTGTGGC
>JAUIKP010000341.1 GCA_030430725.1 Nitrospiria bacterium | reverse complement strand
ACCATCTGACCCGGGCCGAACTCGCCCAGATCTCCACCTTGTTTGCCTGATGGACAGGTGGAATGTTCCTTCGCCGCCGCAGCAAAATCTCCACCATTCTCAATTTGTGTTTTTAATTGGTTGCATGCTTCTTCTGTTGAAACCAAAATGTGACGGGCGCGCGCTTTCGCCATGAGCATTCTCCTTCTAGGCTAGAAAATTGGACAATAGTCCTTTTCCCATGATTGACCAGCCGAGGTCAAATTTCCTGAAAATCAATCAGTGCAACCGGTGAGATCCTCTTGTTCATAACCTATTGTGGAAAGGCGAATGTCCTGGCGATCAGGAACGGGTCGAATGGATGAGACCCTGTCATCGTATGAGGCTGAAGGCCGGTGAAAGAGGGGGAAATCCTGGAAGAAGTGGACGCAATTCGTAGGAAGGAGTGGCGGCGATTGAGTTGATAAATTAATTGTCGGGATTCATCGCCAGGTAATCACAAATAAAATCCAACACCAGTTCGTCAAAATTGTTAAAAATGGTTTTGACTCCCCCGGCCGTCACGACGCCTTGTTCCCAGGTGATGGCGTGTCCTGTGGAGGAGTTATGAACAAGGGCTACCAGTTGGTGGACTTCAAGGTCGATCCGACAGGCGTATCGCTTGGGGCCCAGGGGAAGAGCCGCCATATTGACATATAAATACGGCTCTCCGGGCAATTTGGCGGCCTCGAGTTCTTTGACCAGGCGAATTCCCGCCGTTTGCAATTGTGTCTCCACTCGTTTGCGCAACTCACTTCGGTTTAATACTCCCCTCAGCTCCGGACCCAAGTCCTCAACAACCACATAGATGCCGTGTATCCCCCGTAGTGATTCTTTCCTCAGCATAGGATGATCAACCTCTCCGTCAATTCGTTCTAGCCAATAACAAGTGTTCTGGGCCCGCTCAGGGATTGTAGACTGATTCCCTACGCCTTGTCCTCTTTTGCTTTGCGCAAATAATCACCAAGGATTCCCCGGCTGTGTTCATCATCGTGGCAGTATACGCAGAGGTTCTCCCAGTTCGATCCGTCCGGTGGATTGTTGTGGTGATTGCCGTCTTTATGGTGCACTGTGAGCAGATGTCTGTTTTTGAGGTCGAATTCTCTGGCGCATTTAGCACAAATGAGTCCGTGAATCTTCAGTGACTGTTCCCGATAGGAACTGTTGTTCGAGGCTGAAGGCTTGGGTCGCAGTTCTTTGAGGAGTTCGTCAACGGGTTTGTCGACGGCAGGTTTTTGGAGTCGCCGCAATTTGTGTCGACCGCGGTATGTATTCCCCATTATGTGCGTCCTTTCACGTGATGGCGGAGTGGTGGTCTGTCGCCAGCGATGAATAGCCGCGTGATTTTAATGGCAGGATTCTCAAAGTTTTCCTGGTCTTTGTCAATGCGGTTTGGAAGGACCCCGCGTTGGGCATGTGTTGTCAACCGTTGAATGAAGCCGTCGAGCTGGTTGGAGACGAATCGAGTGGTATGAGGCCTGCGAGCCCTATGCGCTAAGTGCTAGAATGATGATGAGCGCGGTGGTTGGGGTTGGTTCGATCATTTCTTAACAGGCACCTGCCTTAAAACGGGTGCTCTCACCGGGAGGGTGTCATGTTTGGTCCTATAACGCTTCCATTTGGGGCAAAAATGTTGTTCAACACCGTCAAATTGAAGCCTGGCGTTTCCTTCGATCAGGTGGAGTTGGCCGTTGGAGAGATGTGCATGGTCGTCAAGGAAACCTATGGCGGAGATAAAGGGGGCTTCCTTGCCGGCCAGGTGTTCAAATTTTCCGGATTCGTATCTGACAAAGGGTCCCTGAGTGAATCAAAAACCGCAGATGACCATTACGCCATTGTGACCTATTGGAGTTCATTTGAAGACCACGAAAAATCCCATGCCGATGAACTGTTCAATAAGACATTTGCCGCCTTAGCGACGATGTGTTCTGAGACGAAAGAACTCGGCTACGATATGTTATGGCAGGGGGCGGCGAAGGATGTATAAACTTTAAGACGCGGAATGAGTCCCGTCACCCACCTGCCCAGGCGAGGGTCAGTTGGCGCGAGGTTACAAAGGATGATGTCATGTCAGTACAGGAGTGCGTGATGCAGACGGAATATGGCCTCCCTGACTGATTCAGGCATTTCCACAGCATTTTTTATACTTTTTCCCGCTACCGCAGGGGCACGGATCGTTCCGGCCGATCTTGGCCTCGCTCCGCACGACGGTTCCAACCCCGGGACTTTTGCCGTCGGAAAAATACCAGGTCCCTTCGTGTTTCCGAAACTCGCTCAACTCATGATGAATTTGAGGGCCTTCTTTGGTCTCAAACGTGGCTTTGAATTCGACGAGGCCCGATTCGTCTTCTATTCCGCCCTGTTTCGTTGCAAGAATTTCTAATCCGGTCCACTTGGTGGTTTCCGCCCATTTGCGATTGGCCTCAAGATCAATACCGTGTTTGGTTTTGGGATCATGGGTTTTCTCGATGAAATCCATTTGGACTTGGGTATAGGCCGAATATCGGGCCCGCATGAGTTGCTCGGCAGTCACGGCCGGTTGCGTTCCGGTGATGATGGGCTCACAGCATTGTTTGAAGGTCTTACCACTCTGACACGGACACTGCATATGTGACTCCTTCTCTAAGTGCATGCCAATGATAATTGACTCTTGTACGTCGCGAGTGACAGAAAAGTCAAAAGGCCTGGTATCGGATTATTCTCAATAGAATATTGAAAAGGCCGGGAAGCAGTCTTCCCGTTAATTCTCCCTGCTTGTCCCTTCTCTGAATAGATGGTCGATCTCTGTTCCTAAGTCCATGCTCGATGGACACTTTTTTGAATGGCACGCACTCATTATTCAGCGCCCGGATGGCGTGTCATGCATGATTTTTTCGGAATATAGCCTTCAATCGCCTTTGGCTGCTGCACGTAAGTCATTATCTACCTATTAATGGTGTGTAGGATTGTTGTTGGGCGTGAAGTCTGATGGGCGCATGGAGGGTGAAGAATGTGTGGAAGTTCTTGGTCAGTTGAGTTAGGCTTTTGGGCCAATCTGAATGGGCGTCGTTCTGGTAGAAAGAAGCTTTGAGGACAAACGGTGAAATGCCACGGGAATTTGAGCAGCCCGAAGCCTTCCTTTAAAGCGGCCCTGGGTAGGGATCAACCGAAGAATGATTCTGCACATAACATATACTCCACTTGGTAATGCGCAGCAGGAATGATCTCATAGTTGGCTTTATCCCTAAACTTTATTCCGGGCTCTGGAGGAACACACATGAAAATTTTCAGCCAGATGGTCGCTGTGGCCGGCATGATCGGACTGATGCTTGCATTGATTGTCCCCCCAACCTATGGGCGGGAGACCGCACGAGTCAGTGTCAGCAGTGGAAATCTACAGGCCAATAATAATAGTTTTACTCCGGACCTTAATGAAAATGGGAGGCTTGTTGCCTACTATTCTTTGGCGAACAATCTGGTGCCCGGTGATACCAATGGGGTACGAGATATCTTCGTGCACGATAGGCAAACCCAACAAACCACCCGCGTGAGTGTGGCAACGGGCGGAGGACAGGCCAATGGCGAGAGCCTTGAGCCCGCCATAAGTGCAAATGGGCGTTATGTGGCATTTCGATCGGCTGCCACGAACCTTGTCCCGGGAGATACCAATGGGGCCATTGATGTGTTTGTTCATGATCGGCAGACGGGCACGACGAGCCGGGTCAGTGTGGCGACGGGCGGGGGGCAGTCCAATAATAATAGTTTTACTCCAGCTTTGAGTGCTGACGGCAGATTTGTGGCGTTCCACTCCTTTGCGACCAACCTGGTGCCTGGCGACACTAATGGAGTCTTAGATGTATTCGTGCACGATCGGCAAACAGGGGCGACCACACGCGTAAGTATGGCCACAGGTGGGATCCAAGGGAATAATACCAGTCGAGCAGGGTTTCTCAGTGCGAATGGGGAATTGGTTGTGTTTGAATCCGATGCGACTAATCTGGCCCCGAATGATACCAATGGTGTGCGGGATTTGTTCATTCATGATCGGCAAACAGGGGTGACGACGCGTGTGAGTGTGGCCACAGGCGGAGGGCAGGTCAATGGTGAAAGTGTGGATGCCGAATTAAGTGCGGATGGTCGCTATGTCACATTTCAGTCGGATGCGACGAATCTCGTCCCTGGCGATACGAATGGAGAAGGTGATGTGTTTGTCCATGACCGTCAAACGAGCACCACCACGCGTGTGAGTGTGGCAAGTGGTGGTCTCCAAGGAAATGGAGAAAGTTCAGAGGGGACCATCAGCGGGGGTGGACGATTTGTGACATTTCTTTCTTTTGCCACGAATCTCGTTCCT
>JAUIKP010000340.1 GCA_030430725.1 Nitrospiria bacterium | reverse complement strand
CCTGAGTCATGTCAAAGGGAAGGCCGCAGCCGTTTTTACGCGCGGAGCGTACGCGTAGTACGTGAGCACGGAAAAATGGCGACCTACCTGCACGCTTGCGCGTCGAAGCGTGCTTCAGCGCGTAGACGCGAAGCCGCTACGGCGGAGGCAGGGAACCCCGCTGGCGGCTTTTTTCAACAGACCCTAAAAAGAAAAACTGTGTTGAAAGCAGCCTATGTCGACTGTGAGTCAACATGGCCGCGTGTTCTCCATCTCGCGTAAAAAGAATCTTCAGGTTTCTCTATGAAGCCGGTTGGTTAAAAACGGAAATGGCGGGTGATGAAAGTTCGCCATATTCGCTATTCCTTGGATATAGTGGAAGATATGAAGACGACTAGGAGAAGAAATGGTTTGGACTTATAGCGAATCCAACCTAAGGAGATAAGATGTCAGTTCGATCACACCCCGGTATTTTGTTCATCCTGCTTCTCACGATCATCGTTGGTGGTTGCGCCTTCTTTGTCGGGATGCAGTTGGATCAACAATTCGGGCCTTCCTCGCCGCAAAATCGGCTGACGAAAACCACCGAGGTGACCACAGTCAGTTATGAGCAGGATGTGAAACCGATTCTTGAGGCCCGATGTATCGTGTGTCATGGATGTTATGATGCCCCCTGTCAACTCAATCTCAGTGCCCATGAAGGGATTGAACGCGGTGCCAATAAAGAACTGGTGTATAACCCTGGTCGATTATTGGCCGTGGAACCCACCCGGCTTTTTGTCGATGCGCATTCACCATCCGGATGGCGGGAGAAACAGTTCTTCCCGGTATTGAACGAACGGGTACAGACAAAAGAGGCCAATCTTCAAGGGAGTCTGATGGCGAACATGTTACTCCTGAAACAGCAGCATCCGCTTCCCGACGTCAGTCCGCTACCATCCAGTTTTGATTTCGGCATCGAGCGGGCTCAATATTGCCCAACGATGCCGGAGTTTGAGGCGTTCGCCCGCAACAATCCCTTATGGGGGATGCCCTATGGATTACCCGGCTTAGACGAGCAGGAACATGCCACGTTGATGACGTGGTTGGCGGAGGGCGCAGTCGATGAAGACCCGGCCCCGGTGAGAGCAAGGACCCGTTCAACCATTTCGGAATGGGAAACCTTTTTGAATGGCGAAACGCCGAAAGAACGGTTAATGAGTCGGTACCTCTACGAGCATCTCTTTCTGGCTCATCTTTATTTTGATGACCGTGCCCCCAAACAGTTCTTTCGTCTCGTACGCTCCACCACGCCTCCTGGTGAAGCCATTAATCTCATTGTCACCAGGAGGCCGTACGATGACCCAAAGGTGGATCGTCTTTTTTATCGCTTTGAGCCGGTTCGAACCACGATTTTGGCCAAAACCCACATGCCGTATGTGCTCAATCAACAACGAATGTCCCGGTATCATACCCTCTTTTTAGAACCGGCGTACGAGGTGCAGGCCTTACCGTCTTATGATCCGGAGGCATCGGCCAACCCTTTTGAAACCTTCAAATCGATTCCGGTGAAATCCCGGTATCGGTTTTTGCTCGATGAAGCCCGGTTTACCCTGATGAATTTCATCAAGGGGCCTGTCTGTCGAGGACAGGTGGCGCTCAATGTGATTAATGAGCGCTTCTGGATTGTCTTTTCAAACCCCGAAAGCCCGACACTTGTTCATGTGGCCCAATTCCTTGAAAAAGAAGCGCGGAATCTCCGGATGCCCATTGCAGAGCAGAGCAATGCGACACCCCTCAGGACCTGGCTGAAATATTCTCAATTAGAAAAGAACTATGTCGCGGGAAAAATCGAGTTTATTAAACAACGTCTTCCGACGCCGGAAGACATTTCACTTGACCTGATTTGGGATGGTGATGGGCAGAACGACAATGCGGCGCTCACCGTGTTTCGACATCTGGATAATGCAACGGTGGTAAAAGGCTTTGTTGGCGAGGAGCCCAAGACGCTGGTCTTGATCGGGTATCCGTTGCTTGAGCGCATTCATTACTTGCTGGTTGCCGGCTATGACATTTATGGCAATATCGGTCACCAGTTAAATTCCCGCTTGTATATGGACTTTTTGCGAATGGAGGCTGAACTTGATTTTCTCACGCTGCTCCCGGAACGTACCCGAACCCATGAATGGCAGTACTGGTATCGGGATGCCGGGGAGAAGGTCGAAGATTTTGGGAAGATGTATTTCACCAGCATCAATCGGCAGACAGGTATTCCGTATCGCACCGCAGACCATAAATTGGAATTGATCGGGATGTTACGCGAACGCCTCGCGCCGGTATTACAATCGCCGTATGCGATAGAGAAGTCCGGCAATAGGCACGTCCGTCAACAACTGGAAAAGTTAGCACACCTGCAAGGCAAAGCGGTGTCCTGGTTGCCGCAAAACGCCATTTTATCCATCAGGGGGTCCCATGATCAGGTGGTGACCCTCATCCATGATAACGGGCTGAGCAATGTGTCCCATCTGCTCTTCGAACAGGAACGGCGTTTGCCGGAAGAAGATACGTTAACGGTGGTGCGAGGGTTTTTGGGCGCCTATCCCAACGCCTTTTACCATGCCGAGGAAGATGAGCTGGAAGAGTTTGTCAATGCCGTAGAACGCCTTGGGAGCGAGGAGGATTATCAAGCCCTGCTCAGTCGTTTTGGTGTCAGACGAAATGACCCGGATTTCTGGAAGCATAGTGATGACTTAAAGGCGGCCTATCAGAAAGAGTCCCCCATTGAAGCAGGTCTGTTGGATTATAACCGTCTGGAAAACAGGTGAGAGATGTGCAGGAATGAAAAAAACAGCTCCGGATTACTGAATGTCTTTCCGGTACTCCCGTAGCCCGCGTTCCTCGTCTAATCGCTGTCGAAGTTTCTTGCCCCAATAGTCAAATATTTCCAGCACCGGTCCCAAGGAATCTTTATCACGGGTCAGGAGAATCTCTGGGCTCATCCGTTTTTCCACATACGCGACCAGTCGTTCCTGGCTCTGAGTATCTAAAATTTCGGCCTCAATGGCCGCTTCTCCCTCCAGGGCATTCATGCCGGAAATCTTTTCGGAAGCCCTGATGAGGAGATCATTGGCCAGAGGAAGGATTTGGTCCGGAGTGGACACGGCCGGGCGTTCCAACAACACATCAGTCAGAGCCGCTCGAAGCCGCAGGACCCCGGGACCGGGATCTTTCACAATCACGTAGCCGCCGGCCAGCGCCCGGCTCATGCTTTCCTGGAATGCCAGCGCCAATTTCCATGCCGTTAAGGCATCAACGCCGCCGTACTCAGAATGTTGGCTGGGCCAGATCACCAGGGGATCCAGAATAATGTGGGTGTATTCTTTGAAGTTGACACCCGGCTTCCGATAACTCCAGGCACCGCTGTCATCCGGTGAGGGACGAAGGCTGGTGTAATCGGTTAAAAATCCGGAAAAATTCAACGGCTCGACTTTGTGAGCACATCCGGACAAAGTGACGATCACGCACAAAAGCACACTCAGCCGTTGTATTTGCGAAACGGTGTGAATCACGGTATCCTCGATTTTTTCCGAGATCGAAAGGTGTCGAGTATATCCCGTCTACTCCATAAAGGCCATATCCCGGTCGCACGTCAAATCACCTCCATTTTGAAAAAGAGGGTGTCCCATGATGAGAGCATGGCTTGTGGTGTGTGTTGGAAGTCTTTTCCTCTCCGGCTGCACTGAAGTGAAGTATGTCAAGGCCGGTGCCACGGAAGCGGATTTTGAGGCTGATAGAGCTGATTGCCGCAGTCACATCCTTATGTCGCCCCCCGGCCCGGTCATCCCCAGTGGTCGAATGGGAAAACCAGGGGTCGGCCAAGAGTACATCACGAAATCGGCCGAACAGGCGGCACAACAAGAAATTGACCAGTGTTTGCGTGCAAAAGGATGGGAACCGGAACCTCAACCCCAGTAAGTTGCTGAATGGATGTGCGCGCAATCGAACTGTCGTTGGGAAGAACTACTCCTGACAAACATTTCACTCAGGGAGTGTTGAATTATAAAGATGTTCAAGGGCAAATTTGCCCAGGATGAGATGACTCATCAAAGGCTCCGGGTCGGTTCAACAAAGCATGCCCTGAGTCTTTCCGAAGGGTCCGTCCAGCAAGGCCGCAGCCGTTTTTTGGGGCGGAGCGTACATTTAGTGCGTGAGCACGGAACAATGGCGACCTGCCTGCACGCTTGCGCGTCGAAGCGTGCTTCAGCGCGTAGACGCGAAGCCGCTAAGGCGGAGGCAGGGAACCCCGC
Organism: Nitrospiria bacterium; assembly: GCA_030430725.1. Taxonomy (GTDB): domain Bacteria; phylum Nitrospirota; class Nitrospiria; order Nitrospirales; family UBA8639; genus Nitrospira_E. The sequence continues at coordinate 87 of JAUIKP010000340.1, read as the reverse complement.
TGGCGGCTTTTTTCAACAGACTCACTCATGATCAGTAAGGATGGAAAGAAAATATGAATTCAGCATTGCATGATCAGACCATTGCGA
>JAUIKP010000339.1 GCA_030430725.1 Nitrospiria bacterium | reverse complement strand
CTCTTCTGTAAAATCCCCAATACTTCCAGGGAGATCCAACCTATTCCAATGGGTACCGACTCACCAACGGCGGGGATGACAAACCGGAACGCGACGAATCTAATTCCTGGTGGCTAATTGACGATACGCCTCCTGCACGGTCTCTTTGCCATGTGCGCGTTCCAATCGCCGGACAATAAAATGGCCACGCGCCATATTTTGAAAATGATCCATAAACAGCAAATTGATAGTGGCTCCCCCGGCGGCCCCCAATAACGGGATCGCCTGGGCGGCTGCTTTTTCTGAGACTTGGATACTGTACCGCGAGGCAATTTCAGACAGAAACCGGACCAATGCCGGGGCACCTGAACTGGTCATGCCACGTTCGAGCAGATACTTGCCCGCTTCGGTCATCGCCCCCGCCAACGCGGCCCTCACCGCAAAGTATCCCGTTTCCGCCCCGTCATCCGCCTGACTGGTGCCCCCCATGGCGAATACCTCCAAACAGGCCAGCTTGCTCCCGGCCTCCATAATGGGTTCGCCCTCACTTCTCGCGATATCGGCAATCGATCGCAACATGAGCGTCGTCGAGATCGGCAATTCGACACTCAATGCCATGAGCCCCATCGCTCCGCCGATTGCCCCACTGGCGGTCGTCAATACCCGATGAGCCCCATTGGCAGGTTTCCCCCGATACCGTTCATCTATACTGGAGACGGCCAGATCTAACGCTTTGCTCAAGGCCTTTTGCGTAGTCGTCAGGAGTTTGTTGGAAAATCCCTCGGGCAGCATCGTGATGGCCCTTTCCACCGGCCCTCCGATGAGATTCGTGACTTTGGCGGCAAAGCTGGGGTTTTCTAAGAGATCTACGGCTACGGCTAAATCCTGCCCGTCGATGTGATTAAGAGTGATCATGAGCGCGATCTCCCCGGTTTCTCTGTTCAGCACATGATTGGATGTTGATCTCTGATCATGGGTAGCAGCCACCATCAATCGGCTTATTGTCCCAGGCGAATCCGACCCTCACCGTCGTCGCTCAATGGTTCCCGTCACGAGCCAATCATCCCCGAGCTTTTTCAGGTGGCAATCAGCGAGTGGCCAGGCCCGATTCAGCGTTTTCGGCGACTGTCCGCCGATGAGGCCCATGGCATTCTGTCCCCCGAGCAGTTTTGGACTCATATACAATCTTACCTGATTGACCAATCCCTGTTGAATCGCCGAAGCATTCACCGTACCCCCTCCCTCGATGAGCACGGACGTGAGCCCCTCTTTGCCTAATCGGGATAGACAGGCCTTCAAGGAGACTCGCCCGGCTTGTCCGGGCAACACCCACACCTGAATCCCACGGTTTCTCAAGTGTGCAATTCTTCGGCGTGGGGCCTGCGTGGTCGTGCACAAAATGGTGGGCTGCTCACCTACCCATTGCAACACCTTGGCATTGGGGGGAATGCGCAATCGGCTATCGAGAACCACTCTTACCGGTTGCCGCCCCACACGTCGGTGTGTCAACGTGGTTCCTCTGGCGGACAATTCAGGGTTGTCGGCAATGACCGTTCCAACGCCAATCAAAATAGCATCCATCTGGTTGCGCAAACGATGAACATCCTGACGTGCGCGTTCCCCTGTGATCCACCGTGACTCACCGGTGGCCGTTGCAATTTTTCCATCCAGGGTCATTGCCCCTTTGAGAGTCACAAACGGGCGTCCGGTCGTAATCCAATAGGCATAGACCGCATTCAACTGCCGGGCAGCCTGCTCTAACACCCCGACCGATACCGGAACATTCGCGTGCTTGAGTTGTTGAAGCCCGCGTCCATTGACCTGTGGGTTGGGATCGACCATCGCGACGCATATTCGTGCTAACCCGGACTGAATGAGGAGTGGGACACAGGGAGGCGTGCGCTTTTTGGTATGACAACAGGGTTCTAACGTCACATAGAGGATGGCCCCTCGCGCTCGCGGGCCTGCTTGATGGAGCGCGAGAATTTCTGCATGAGGTTCGCCGGGCTGACGGTGATACGCTTCTCCGACGATTTGCCCATCCCTGACAATCACCGCGCCGACCATAGGATTGGGGTTGGTACGCCCTTTCCCCTTGGCGGCGAGGGAAAGGGCTCGCTTCATGTAGGTGTCATCTGATGGGACGGAGGTCACCGCCGTTTAGCAGCCGTAGCCCGTTTTTTACGTGCAGGAGACGAAGCCGTCATTTTTTTGGATGAACTCTTTTTGCTCTTGGTCTTCGGCACGGCATTCTTCTTTACCGCGCTCTTCGCTGCCGCTTTCTTTGTAGCCGGTTTCTTCACGGCCACGACCTTCCCGGTCGTAACTTTTTTCCCGGTCGTTTTTGCGGATGGTGCCTTTGTACCCGTTTTGGTGGAACCGGATTTGGTCGCCACCGTTCGGGACTTCTCGATGTTGCTCGGCGTTGATCGAGCCTGTCGTTGGCTCTCCTCCCGTTCGAGCACCGCCACGGCCGCTTGAGCCGCAGCAAGCCGTGCGATGGCCACACGGTAAGGCGAACAGCTCACATAATTCAGGCCTAATTCATGACAGAAGGCCACGGAACTCGGTTCCCCGCCATGCTCTCCGCAGATGCCAAGTTTAATTAACGGACGCGTCTTCCGGCCTTCCTGAATCGCCCATTTCATTAAGGCTCCAACCCCTTCCTGATCCAACACGGCAAAGGGATCGGCGTCCAAAATATTTTCGGCCTTTTTATCGATGGTGGCCTTACACATCCGGCACACCATTTTCTTCCAATCCACGTTTGTCCGTTGACAGACCGGGCACCGGTCCTGGCGATCCATATAAAACCCGATATAGGGACCTGCATCATCCCGAGAAAACCCGTACGTCGTTTGCGTCAGATCATTGGTCCCAAAGGAAAAGAATTCAGCATATTCGGCAATTCGCCCTGCCGTCACCACCGCGCGAGGTAACTCGATCATGGTGCCGATTAAGTAATTCAACTTCATGCCGTATTCGGCCATGGTCCGTTGGGCCACTTCTTGAATCAGTTCTTTTTGTGCTTTCATCTCCGAAGGCATCCCCACCAACGGGATCATAATCTCCGGGACGATTTTCTTCCCTTCGCGCGCGACTTCACACGCCGCTTCAAAAATCGCCTGAACCTGCATGCGCGTAATTTCCGGCATGGTTATTCCAAGCCGACATCCGCGAAGACCCAGCATGGGATTATACTCATGCAACTCTTCAACGCGGTCCAAAATCCGTTGTTTCTCCTGAATGACCTGAGGATCTCCATTGGTCACTTCCAACTTCGCAAGTTCCACCAGCAGATGTTCGCGTTTGGGTAAAAATTCATGGAGGGGAGGATCGAGTAATCGAATCGTGACCGGAAATCCCTTCATTTCACGATAGAGTCCGATAAAGTCCTGCCGTTGAAGTGGCAATAGCTGTTCTAAATACAACTCCCGCTCTTCTCTGGAGGATGCCAGGATCATTTGCTGCATGATGGGGACGCGGTCTTCGGCAAAAAACATGTGTTCGGTCCGGCAGAGCCCGATACCTTCGGCCCCAAACCCTCGTGCAATGTGCGCCTGCTCGGGAATGTCGGCATTCGATCGAATCTTCAGCACTCTGAACGCATCGGCCCATTTCAAAATCGTCGAGAAATACTGATACTTTTCAGAATCCTTCTGATCCATTCTTCCCTGAATGACTTGGATCACTTCGGAATCCACCACGGGAATGTCTCCCGCATAGACCTGTCCGGTAAACCCGTTCAAGGAGAGAAAGTCTCCTTCGGACAGAATCATAGATCCAAATTGAACCGTTCCGTCCGGCAAGACTTCCACGGCATCACAACCGGCAATACAGACTTTTCCCATCTGACGGGCCACTACCGCCGCATGCGAGGTCATCCCGCCCTTGGCCGTCAGAAATCCTTCCGCTGCATGCATCCCATGAATATCATCAGGACTCGTTTCATGACGGACCAGGATGGTCCGTTCCCCCTTGGCTTTCATGGCGACAGCTTGATCCGGAGTGAGAGCAATGCGGCCGGCCGCGGCTCCCGGACCTGCTGGAAGCCCTTTCCCGACGGTTTGAAATTTCGCCTCATCACTGCTTTCGAAAATGGGGTACAGATATTGGGAAAGTTGTTCCGGGGCGACCCGCTTGACCGCTTCTCTCCGGTCGATGAGCCCCTGACGAACCATATCCACAGCAATCCGAACCGCAGCAATTCCCGTCCGTTTTCCAATCCGGGTTTGCAGCATATATAATTTGCCCTCCTGGATCGTAAATTCCAGATCGAGCATGTCCCGGTAATGCTTTTCCAGGATTCGCTGGGTCTTAATGAGATCCTTGTATGCATCCGGCAACGTGTCTTGTAACGCCACGACCGGTAGAG
>JAUIKP010000338.1 GCA_030430725.1 Nitrospiria bacterium | reverse complement strand
GTTATGGGTTTTGACATCGGGAGATGCCTTTTCCAAAGAAAACGTATATCCCGTTTCGATTTGAATGCGTCCCTTGGTGATGGTGGCGGGACTCAGGCTGAATGTCGGCCGATCCGTCGCAATCGGCTCAGAAAATGAGCCGGCCTGCCCAACGATCCACGGACGGGAAGAGGTAGGCTCGCCTCCATTTTCCTGCCCATAGCACCAGGACTGTCCAAGCAGCATCACCCACAATGACCACAGTACAACCCCGGGGAATGACCGCCCAATTCTTTTGTTGTTGGGAAAACAGAGGACGCGCATAGAATTTGAAAGCAATTAGAAAGACTCGCAAACTTTGCGGGGTCGTCTTTTTTGAATGTCGTTCGCGCAGAAATGAAAGTGGACCACCTTCTACGCCAGGTCGTAACCGCAGGGACACCCCCTGAGATCACAAAATATGTGATAGGAGGAGTTTATCCAGGAATCAATCCGGCAATAAAAAGATGGCAATACTCACGTCAGACTATGCTATTCAGAATCCGGCCCATGGTAACTCTCGAATACCAGCCCACGACCAGTCCTACCGGATTTGATTCACCACATGACGTATGGCTTCGACCAGTTTTTGAGCCACACTCCCTTTGGTGACATACATAGCGGCCCCGGCTTCGAGCAGCATTTTTTCGATGTGTTTATCCTCATGAACCGACAAGCCAATGATCCTCACAGAAGGATGTTCTTGAGTGAGGGATTTTGTCGCCTCGATGCCATTGACCTTTGGCATATTGACATCCATAAGCACAACATCCGGAAGAACCAGTTTGGTAACCTCTAAGACTTCTTCTCCATTTTTTGCTTCTCCCACGATGACAAAATCCTCATGGTTTTCCAACAACGTCCGGATGCCTTCACGAATCAAGGCATGATCATCAACAAGAAGAATTCGAATCGCCTTTCTTTTGAATTGACTTTCCTCTGATTGAATGGGAGGTTTCGGAATTTCCTTGGAGTCTGGGTTCGAAAGAGTCATAAGCGGAACCGGCTGGAGCGGAACCACCACCGTCGCCTGCACTCCCTTCCCTGGTGCAGATTCAATGTAAAATTTACCGCCCAACGCCTCCGTTCGTTCACGAATACTAAACAGTCCGAATTTTCCAGGTTGGGAGTAGTCTTTTGGATTCGACGAGGGTTGAAACCCTTTCCCGGCATCCTGAACCCTCACCTGTAGCCCCTGATCGGGGTGAACATCAAGAGAAACGGTCGCTTCGCTCACACCGGAATGCTTGATAATATTAAAAAGCAATTCGCGAACGGCTTGGAACACAAAAATACCCTGATCCTCAGAAAGCTGCATGGCCTGATCAGGATCCTGCACCTGCGCTCGCAGACCATGACGTTCCATCTGCTGAGCCAACCACTTCAAGGCGGGAACGAGCCCTAATTCATATAGAATGCTGGGACTCAGTTCAGCGATCAGGGACCGCGTATAGGAAAGAGAATCGGACAGGATTTGATCGATTTCCTCCAAATTGTTTTTTAAGGGGAGAACCGCTTCCTCATTGATGACCTGAGTCAATTTCATCCGACACACGACAAGCAATTGCGCCAGATAATCATGCAGTTCGGTGGACAAGCGTCGCCGTTCCCGTTGTTCCGTCACCACCAACTCCGAAGTCATGGCCCGCAGGTTTTTCTGATACACCAACAAATCCCGAGTTCGATCCGCCACCCGTTGTTCCAGAGAATCGTTCAATTCTTGTAGGGCCAGTTCCGCCTGTTTTCTCGCTGTAATATCGGTGGCAATACCGCATATGGCATTGGGAATTCCTTTGGCATCGTATAAGGGGAATTTCATGGACAGATACGTATGCACCCCATTCGTGAGTTCTACCTGCTCCTCAAATTCTTGCGGGGTTAGGGAGTTGAGCACCTCCTGGTCATGAGCACGTAGGCGTTTGGCATCATCCCGGTTCATTAATTCATAATCCGTCTTTCCCAAAATGACTTCCCGAGGTTTTTGAAAAATGGATTCAATCCGTTTATTAATCAGTTGATATTTCCCATCCAAATCTTTCACAAACTTTGCCGTTGGAGAATTTTCCCATATCGCCAGGTGGCGGCTTTCACTCGTTCGAAGGGCTTCTCCAATTCGTTTTTGCTCGGAAATATCCCGTTCAATCAAGGAGTGGCCAATCAGGATTCCATTGGCATCCCGAATTGGAGAAATCGTCAAGGAAACAGGAAACACCGAACCCTCCTTTTTCATGCGGAGGGATTCCTGAAACGTATCTCCCGTTTCTTTCAAAAGAACGGCTAAGTCTGAAAAAGCGTCCTGTCGTAATTCCGGGGAAAGGAGAAGAGAGAAAGACTGACCCACAATTTCCGAGGCGGCATACCCGTATACCCTTCTCGCCCCATTGTTCCAACTTGTGATGACTCCGGCTGTATTGAGGCTATAAATGGCATCCTGAGATGATTCGACAATTGAGGCCAATCGTCTCAAGTTCTCTGAAACCTGTTTTCGCTGTTCAATTTCTTTCTGAGCGGATTGATATAAATGAGCGTTGTCGATGGCAATGGCGGCCTGCGAGGCAATACCCATTACAATGGCTTCACTCGTCTGGGTAAACATGTTGGGTTGTGCATGACCGAGAAATAACCCTCCCTGAACTTCTCCTGAGCGGGAAACGACCGGGACAGCCAGATAACTCTTGACGGAAAGATGCCCTGGAGGCATTCCGTAATAGGGAGGCATTTGTCCATACCGAGGGTCGACCGTCACGTCGGCGATTCGAACAACCGCTTCCCCTGAAAATGTCGGAGCGAAAATCGGGGTATTTCTCGGCATGGGAAAGTGATCAAAGGCTTCGCGCGGAACACCGGAGATCGTATACAAAGCATAGGCCTCTCCCTGTTCATCCTTCATATTATAAAAGAACGCCCCGAATTCCGCTCCCGCTACCTCCCGACACGCATCGGTGACGGATTGCACCAGTTTTTCTAGATTTAATTCCCCTGCCAGCGAATTGCCAATCCGATTCACCACCTCCAGTGCATGCCTTTGCTGCAGAAGCCGTTCTTGGGCCCGCACTTTTTCAATGGCAATGGAGGCCGAATGCGCAAGCAATTCCAAATACTCTTTTTCTTCAGTGGACGGTAACCGTGGAACAGAAGCATATAAGGCAAAGGTGCCTAGGACATGCCCAGCACTCCCGAGAATCGGCATGGACCAGCAGGCCTGTATTCCATATATCCCGGCTAATTCCTTAAAGTGTACCCAATTCGGATGTTCCAAAATGTTTGCCACATACACAGGCTCTTTGAGATAGGCTGCTGCACCACAGGATCCAACCTCCGGACCGATTTCCACACCATTGATTGCTCGGATGTAGCTCTCGGGTAAAGAGGGGGACGCTGCATGACACAGCCGACATCCATCCTCCAGCAGAAGTATAGAAGCCCGCACACCTGTCTGAAAATACTGTTCAATTTCCAGGCAAAGCTTTTCCAATATAAGAGAAAGAGGTTTGCCGGCAATAATATTTTCCAGCACGGCATTTTGACGTTTGAGAATATATTCGCTATGGGGAAGTGGCTCGCTGTCACGAAACGTCATCATTGCGCCGATCATTCTCTGGTTCTCATCTTGTAACGGGTGAGCATCAAACCAAACCTCGGCAAACGTTCCGTCCTCTGTTGTCAGGCAAACGGCTTCGTTATGCAATGATTCACCGCTCAAAATTCGTGCAAGGTACGTTTGGCTCAGGTTTGGGGAAGGTGCCGCAGAAGGCCGATTTCTCCCGCTTGAAAGGGATAGATGAAAGACTTCATGAAATGGGCGTTTCAAGCACTGGTGGTGATAGTAACGATGGACTGCATGGCTGACGCGAATGATGCTTCCCGAGGCATCGCAGACGACCAGGGCTTCTCCGGCGTGCTCTAAGACTCTTCGGAGAATATATTCCTGGAATCCTACACTCTCGCTTGCCTTTGCCTCAGATCCCACTGGAGGCATAGCCGAATCGGTGGACTTTTCCGGCAAAAGGTTTTCAGCCGTTTTATGGGGGGTGTTCGGATTTTCCATCGTTGGGCAATTTCAGGGAAACATCCTATCCAGCCGATTCCCACGGACATCATGACCATACTGTTGTTTTTTACCTAGGTCGAGCATCGTCTTGAGAGTTATTACTTTTAGGTTTTGGTATTTAGACACACCACACCTTTACCCCTACCCAGGATCAAAAGACACTCCCCATAAAAATGTGAATGTACTATTTCAGTTTTCCTATGGAAGTAAAACTATCAAAAACCCTTGATCATCATCCTAAAAGCTACCGAAAGGAACAGAGCTACCATAATACATTAATACATG
>JAUIKP010000337.1 GCA_030430725.1 Nitrospiria bacterium | reverse complement strand
GGGGTTGGCGGGGAAAGCGAAGGAAGTTGTCAACAACCTTTACTTTGCGAAGGGGATCACATTCGACAAAACAGAAAAGATTATGTACGTGTCGGAATCGATGAGGGATCGCGTGCTTCGTTTCGGTGTTGATGTTGAGAACGACTTGGTCTCGGAGCGCGTGGTTTACCAGAGCATGTATGTACCGGACAATTTTGCCATCGACAGGCGCAACAATTAATGGATCGCCTCATTTGTAGAGAATCACATCATGGTGGTTGATACTTCCTGTCACACGATGCACAAGGTCTTTCAAGCCACATCTGTCAGCTGGGAATAGCCATGAAAATCGCCCTCTCCCATTAAAAATAGAGTGCTCCGTAGAACAGTCCTCCGTTCCAGGACATGTCCAATTCCCACCCTTTGGGCTTTCCATTTTTATAATCGATATCGACCATCATGCGGTCAAAGGCGGCTCCAACCGCGAAATGTTTGAAGATTCGATATTCCAACCCGAAATAGAATTCGGCCAAAGTGCCTTCAATATCATCAACGTTCACATAAAAAAAATCGGTTCGCAGAGTGGCCTTCAGGCGCGGGAAAATTTTGTATTCCACACCCAACCCCAAAGTGGGAAGCGGAGCTTGGATTTTTTCTTTGACCTTGTCCTCACCGGTTATCGGATTGAAATCATCCGGATCGAACACTAAGTTACCCTTGAACTTCGCTTCGAAATCCCCAATATACAATCCCGGAGACAGGAATAATTCCGTTTTGTCACTGTGATAAAAGGACCAGTTGTAATAAAAACGATACACGGTGAGGTCGACCTTACTCTTGATTCCGCCTCCGACCGTGAAGATCTTGTCATCAATCTGTAGATCTTCGTCGACAGTTCTACTGCCGTGGAGATTGATGTCATACCAGGAAAACCCAATTGCATGGTTCTCATTGAAACGGAACTCAATACCGGCCCGTAGCATGTCATCATCATCATCTCCCCCAAGGCCATCCTCCCAATCTAAGGTACTACCCAACCCGGTCTTTGTGCCATCCAATCGGAATTTCCCATCGATCCCAAAAAGTTTTTGGTATCCGCCATACAACTTCAACCGATCCGGAAACTCTTGCGGCCGCTCCTCACCGTAGGCTCGTTCACCTATCAACAAGCCCAATAACACCGTCAATGTAAGAAGTGAGCACAGTGCAAAAGTAGGGGGCTGTCTTTGGGAGAAATTCCGAAGCGTCAAAGCCATTTCCATAATTGCTTACGCTTCTTACCCTCGGATTGACCAAAAAAAAACAGTTCTCTCTAATAAGCCTACATTTCCCATATGCGCATTAAAATCCAAAGAAATCATCTCTTGGAAGGAGAAACTTCCTGACTTCTATGGCCATCACACTCGCTTGTAAATTTTGCTGCGGAGTCTGTCACTTTTTCTCAAATTAATCAATCTTCCAGGCCTACCAATGAAGCATACACGGTTATTGAGCAATTGGAGACACGCTTCTCCCCCTCTTCCTTTCAGGAATCAGTTGTGTCTCGGCTTATTCCGTCACCGGCACCAATGGCAGCAGATCACGTTTCTGCAAAATCGTTTCAAAAAACTCCCTAGACCTTCGCCTATTCATGAAATTTTCCTCACCCTCGAATACATCGATGGTCAACCTCAATGAGTCCATCATCTGGCAAGCCATTCGCCCATCTTTCGTGTCAATCAACTGATCATGTGAGGCCGATCGCTGGTTAGGGGATCTCAAACAGGCTCGGGATTTAGGAACATTTTTTTTGCGGGAATGGGATTTATTGTATCTGGTCGTAAGCCCTAACGGGGAATATGTATGGGGAATGGTTTCTTAAGGCAGTCGTCACTTTCGACCCACCTGTTTCTCAGTGGGATCAACTGTATCGGGGATTCTTGGTCCGGCCCCGATTGGTTGGTGAGGGTAGTGCTACTGCCTCTGACGGTGACAGCCGGTCGTCTTGCCGATGGACAGCCAATAGGCTCATCGAAAGTTCCAAAACGACGGGATTCGTGGGTGAATGCTCGAATTAGTCCAGTGTGATGAAACCCGTTTCGCGAATAAGGAAAATTGATGTCAGCAAGGTGATCGCTCCACCCATGACGATCCAGTACGCCGGCATGATCGGATTCCCTGTGGTTGAAATCAGCCAGGCGGCCATCAGCGGGGTGGTGCCGCCAAATACGCCGATGGACACGTTATAGGCAAAAGCGAGGCCGGTGCATCGGACGGGAGCCGGGGTCAATTCCACATTGGCCGCAACTATCCCTCCGGCTAACATACCGATGATCAAGGCGAACCCCAATTCCCCAAGGAATATAGTGATCGGATGGGTCGTGTGGATCAGGTGGAAAAGTGGAATGGCCCCGAAGGTCAACAGCGTTCCGGCAGCGATTAATATGGGCTTTCGCCCGATTCTATCCGATAGCCAGGCGCCCATCGGAAGGAACAATAACAACAGGGCCATGCTTAACGTGTTCAGATTAAAAGCCACGCCTTCAGGTAGATGGTCGATTTCCTTAATGTAGGTGACGGCATAGACAAAAACTGCATAAAAAGAAATGCCATATCCCACATTAAGAAGTGCGACCCTCATGACTGCTGAGCGGTATTTCCCAAAAGAATCGAAGACAGGGCTTTTGGTAGCACTGACAGGTCGTTCAGTGTGGATATTCCGCCGGACAACATATCCAGTGCCGGCTACGAGTGCACCCAGGATAAAGGGAAGACGCCAACCCCAGCTGACCACTTGTGCCTCATCCAGCCCATTCGTCAGGAGTGCCCCGACACCTGAGCCTAAAAGGATCCCGGCTCCTGCCCCCCAGACGCCCCAAATGGCACTAAATGCTCTTCGATTGTGTGGAGAATTTTCTACCAAGAAGACCAAGGAACTCGTGTACTCTCCGCCCACCGATAATCCCTGAATCATTCGAAAGACGACCAGCAAAACAGGGGCGGCCAATCCGATTTGCGCATGTGTCGGCAAAAGACCAATCAACACCGTCGGGACGGCCATGGTGATGACTGAAAGCGTCAGTGCGCGGGTGCGTCCGATCAGGTCACCGATTCGGCCAAACAACAAACCTCCCAGGGGTCGGACTAAAAAGCCTGCAGCGAACGCCCCGAATGCCGTGATCAATGAAACGGCTGGATTATCCGACGGAAAAAATTGGCGGCCGATGATGCCGGCAAAATAGCCGTACACGGCAAAGTCATACCATTCCATCACGTTGCCCATGAGCCCGGCTAGGATAATGCGTTGTCGAGATGATGTAGGTGATGCGGATTCCACGAAATCACATTCTTTACTAATGTGGCCTAAGCCTCGCGAAAGAGTATTTCATCACTTCAAAGCCCGGTTCCGGAAAATCTATCATGTCGGATTTTGGTCTTTGAGATATTTATCCTGAAGCCAAAACCCTCCCTGACAGGGTTATCACAAGCCATGGGGTTGTTGCGGGTTTTTCAAGGCGTAATTGTAACTTGCGTGATGAGCATGGTTATCAGGAATATCCCCGTATTGCGCGGTGAAGGTCACAGGGTAGCCCACATGTTCATACAGGACCTTCTCCGCAAAACCACGGTACACTGATGGCGGCATTTCCGGCACCAGATCGCAACTGTTCACAATTCGATAAATGTGAGCGAGGCCGGTGTTCAGAAAGGTGGCTAACTTTGGATCGCAGGCACGTGGCCCCGCCAAATTGTATTGGAAGACGTGTGGAGTATGTTGCGTAAATGCGTTGGCCAGTAAGTCCGGTGTAGATACCATGGCCAAGGCTGCACCCAGACTGTGGCCGGTGATATACAACGTGCGAACGCCTTCCAGCGAATTGAGTTGCGATAAGAGGGACCGGCGAAGGGATTTATACAGGTCAAAGAACCCCTCATGCACGAGGCCAACATTGGATACATGTGGAACCTCGTAAGAGACTTGTTTGATTTCCGCGTCTTTGTACCAATCTTCCAGGGTTTCGGTCCCACGAAAAATAACATAGGCCCTGTCGTCCTGCTGGGCAATCAAAGCAAAAGGTTCCCAATCCCTAAATAAGAGCACCTCGGAATTTCCCCAGATCGGTTCGCCAAAGCGATAAGACGAGTTTTGAGGGGGTTGCCAACGCAAATCGAGTGGGGTGTGTGGTTTGTTCTGCTGTACCCATTGGTCGTACATACCATAAGCCATATCCACGAGATCGGAACATTCCGCCGCATCGGCCAGATCGAACGGAGCCGGTGGGAAATACATGGGTTTGCTCGACATGACGATTTCTTTCACCCATCAATGGGTATGAGCAAGGATTTCGTGTTTCCTAGAAACAACCATTCACTCCCAAGGCATTTCTTTTTTGACC
>JAUIKP010000336.1 GCA_030430725.1 Nitrospiria bacterium | reverse complement strand
TTACGTTTGGTCCCAGGTCGCTGTTGAATCGAACCGTGCCTCCGATCAAAAGGGTCCCTGCAAGAAATTGGATGCCCTTCAATTGTGTCATGCCTGCCGGATTGTAGTGCAGGGCTGAAGCATCATCCGCTTGGGCGGTGAAGGCGGCGCCTTGGCCTGTAGCCGAAGCGCTATGATCGAGAATACGAAACCCTTCAGCCATGACGGTTTGGGGAATAATGATGGTATTGAAGAGCCCACAGAAGAGGCCAAACCAGACCACGCGGTAAAAGATCATGTCGTCACGTCTCCTCCTTGAGAACGGGAACCGATCACAAATTCCGGGGAAGTCTATGAAAAACAAGAGAAGATAGCAATCTTGATCAGGGGGGGGCAACGAGTGAGAATAGCGAAACGTGATACTTCCCGACCAGGGATCGCAGGCAACCTCTCTATTTTGGTAAGAAGCTTGATTCCTGCAGAGGGATTCCGTTTATGAAGTCGGACAGGCGAATTTTGAAAAGGAGAATGGCATGCGGGTAAAAAAACTGTTGCATACGCGAATGCGGGTAAGTGATATGGAGCAGACGCTGGGCTTCTATCGGGACGTCCTCGGCCTGGAAGTCGTGGAGCAAAAGGTGTCGCCTCGAGGTTCGCATCTGGCATTTTTGGCTGTGCCCAATAGTGAGGAACTGATTGAACTGTGCAGTTTTCCGAGTAGCGGGACGGTCAAGGTTCAGGAGGATCTTGTGCATTTGGCCTTTGAAGTAGAGGATTTGGAACAGACGATTCAGGAACTTCAAGCCAAATCCGTGCCGATCACGGATGGTCCCACCCAATCTTCATCCGGCAGCCGGTTTATTTTTATCGATGCGCCGGATGGCTATGAAATTGAGTTGATACAACGACCGGCCGGTGTCGCCATCGTCTGACCATCAGGTGGCAAAGCAGGATAAGTGATGATGGAAACAGATGTTCATACTCCTCAGGTCCTCTCTGACCAACCGGGTCGCTTGAGCGGAATATTAAATAATCTTCCCAAGCAACCGGGAGTCTATCTCTTTAAGGATCGACGAGGCGACATTATCTATATTGGAAAAGCCGCCGTGTTATCGGACCGAGTGCGATCCTATTTTCAACATGGGGCCGATCTCACTCCTAAAAACCGGGTGCTCTATTCGCAGATCGCGGATTTGGAAACGATTGTCACCCACTCGGAATTCGAAGCCCTTATTTTGGAAAGTAATCTGATCAAGCGTCATCGTCCGCGGTTCAATGTGGTCCTCCGGGACGATAAACAATACCCCTATCTCCGGTTGCCGATTCACGACGATTTCCCGAGGCTGTCGATCGTCCGCCGGGTCAAACAGGACAAGGCCTTATATTTTGGTCCGTATGTCCCCACGGGAGCCATGCGAGACACTCTGAAAGTTATTCGCAAGGTCTTCCCCTTGGCCACCTGCACGATCGATATTAATGGAAGTGCCGAGCGGGCCTGCCTGGAGTTTGAAATCAAGCGTTGCATGGCTCCCTGCACGGGAAATCAGACGAAGGAAGCCTACCATCAAATCGTGAAGCAGGTTCGTTGGTTTTTAGAGGGGCGGGATACGGAATTGCTCGAGTCCTTACGATCAGCCATGGAGGACGCGTCGGAGCGGGAAGCGTTTGAAGAAGCCGCTCGACTTCGCGATCAGATAGGGAACATCGAGCGGATGTTGGCTAAACAACGGGTGGCACAAATAAACGCCCGGGAGCAGGATATCGTGGGATTGGCCAGAAGGGGTGGGGCCGTGGATGTGCAGATGCTGTTTGTGCGAGGCGGCCTGTTGATCGGCCGTCGGGATTTTTTCTGGTCCGACGCTCATGGCGTCACCGATGAAGAACTGGTGAGGTCGACGCTCGAACAGTTTTATGCCAAAACAGTCGTGCCTCCCAAAGAGGTGTTGCTTCCTGTGGGATTTGACGATCAATCGCTAGTCCAGCGGTGGTTGTCTGAGAAAAAAGAGGAAACCGTGCGTGTGCTGGTTCCTGAACGAGGGGGCAAATATGCATTACTCCAGCTTGCACAGGAAAATGCCGCGGTTTCTCTCAACGAACATCTTCGGGTGCAGACCGAATCCAGTGAGTCGGTGGAAGCACTTCAGGCACTCTTGGCGTTGCCACAGATTCCGACCCGTATTGAATGTTTTGATATCTCCAATACCATGGGGACTTATTCTGTGGCGTCCATGGTGGTCTGGGAACAGGGCAGAATGAAGAAGTCAGACTATCGGCGATTTCGCATCAAAACCGTAGAAGGGGCCAACGACTTCGCCAGTATGCATGAAGTGGTGAAACGCCGATACGGTGGATCGTTGGCAAACAAACCAGGTAAAACGCTGCCAGAGCCGGACCTGGTGGTGATTGATGGAGGAGCCGGACAATTAAGTGCGGCCATGGAAGCGATGGTAGCCGTTGGTCTCTCACGGGTCGCGATTTGTGGTTTAGCGAAAGCGAAGGGTGACAAAGAGGAACGGATTTTTCTGCCAGGTCGGAAGACTCCCATTGTCCTACCTCTTAAATCTCCCGCCACACGGCTGGTCCAGACCATTCGAGATGAAGCGCATCGCTTTGCCATCACCTTTCATCGCAAACTGCGGGGTGACGGACTGATTCCTCTTCATCCCCTTCGTTCGGCAAAGTCTTTGAAAGGGAGTCCTTAATCCTCCCCCAGATAATTGTGATGGTGTCAGCGAGGGTTGTCGATGTCCACTAATCCTCGCAAAATGTGATCAGGGACCCCTTCGAAAATAGAGGCAGGCGGATTTCTGAAATGCTTCGTGGAAATATCGTATGGGGAGAGAGGGATTTCCACTTTCACGAAAAAATTTGGAATGGCTGGGATGATAGGAAGATGTGAATGTGAATTTTTCTGAAGATTGAGTTGTCCTGTTGTCCATTATTTGACGAACACGAGGCTTCCCCTTCTCCCCTTTGGAAGATTTAAGGTCTGCGATGGTTACTCCGATTGATACACACATCACGTATAAAGAGGAGGTCGGACCGATGCCATGCCCTCGCTGTCAGGGAACCATGATAATAGACCATTTTGTGGATATGGCCACGAGCGGCGAGATTTGGATGCCTGGCTGGCGGTGTCTGATGTGTGGAGAAATCGTTGATCCGCTCATTGAGCATCATCGGCAACTGCAGCGTGAGCATCAGGAAGTGGTTGGTGCCATTTCCGGATCAACCGCTCGTCCTCCCTCACCCATTTCCGTAAAGTCGCGCAAGGCGAATAAGCGGTCCTTCTAACCTTTCTGTATTTCCCCTTTTCTCTGTGGATTTTTTCGCGCTTCCGTAGTCTGAACTGCCTCCTTGCGATTTGCTTGTGAGGTGGGTTTCTCTATGCTAGATTCCTCAGGATGCTGTTGAAAATGCAGCGTTTCCCAACGTCAAATCCGGAGGAAAGTACCCGCACAGTCTCCGAATGTTTTGATCCAATTTGACGCGGAAAAAGTGTTTACCCATACCGACATTTCCTTACACAGGTGACGAGGAAGTAGGGATGTATTTGTGGCGTATTTAGAAGCGATCACCGTATTTTCTTTCATAGGGCATAAGTATGGCGCAGAACTACGATCATCAAGCTATTGAAGCAAAGTGGCAGACATATTGGGCTCAATCCGGGACTTTCCAGGTTCAGGACGATCCGGATAAGCCCAAATATTATTGTTTGGAGATGTTTCCCTATCCCTCGGGCCGAATTCATATGGGCCATGTGCGTGTGTATGCGATCGGGGATGTCGTGGCCCGTTATAAGACGATGCGTGGGTTTAACGTCTTGCACCCGATGGGATGGGATGCCTTCGGGTTGCCGGCAGAGAACGCCGCGATTGAAAAAGGGGTGCACCCCAACGTCTGGACTCAAGAGAATGTGGCCTATATGAAAAGGCAACTTCAGCGGATGGGCCTGTCTTATGATTGGGATCGTGAGGTGAATACGTCCCAGCCTGAATATTACCGCTGGAATCAATGGATCTTTGTAAAAATGGTTGAGCGTGGATTGGCGTATCGAAAACGCTCGTCAGTAAATTGGTGTCCTTCTTGTGAGACGGTATTGGCGAATGAACAGGTGTTGGCGAAGGAAGGAAACGACGGAGGGGTCTGTTGGCGATGCGAGTCGGCCGTCATACAAAAGGAATTGGAACAGTGGTTTTTTCGAATTACATCGTATGCCCAGGAATTGTTGGATGGGTGTGAGCAGTTAGCGTCCTGGCCGGCCCGTGTGCTGGCCATGCAGCGGCATTGGATTGGGCGGAGCGAAGGGGTGGAACTGGATTTTCCCTTAGCGGAGCCCGTAGCCGGGCTAGAGGCGATCCGGGTGTTTACTACAAGACCGGATACCATT
>JAUIKP010000335.1 GCA_030430725.1 Nitrospiria bacterium | reverse complement strand
AATAACACCGGTCTGGCTATCCACTTTACGAACCCGGTGATTCATGGAATCGGAAATATACACATTTCCCTCTGAATCCACTACAGCACCCTCAGGGACATTAAGCATGGATTTCACCGCCAACTTTCCATCACCGTCAAATCCATACCGACAGATGCCAGCCACAGTAGACATCGTGCCCGTTTTCCGATCAAGCTTTCTGATACGGTTTGTCCCCTTATCAGTGAGATATAGATCCCCATGTTTATCCACGTCGATATCGACCACGTCATACAACTTGCACTCCAAAGCCGGTTTGCCATCATCAAGATATAACGATAAATCTAGTCCATCTGAACACCGCGGACGCAGCAACCCTTCATCGTTGCTAAAATCTATCCCAATCGCATCGCCAGAAAGGACTATGAGATTTTGTGCTGTTAGAGGACTCACGCGCTCATCATCTTCTGCCGTCCAACATCCAGCAATGGTCGTAAGCATTCCTGTCTGGGGATTATAATGCCGAATGCGATGGGCTTGCGTGTCTGCAATGTAAAGATGATCCTGATCGTCGATTGCTATGGCTGCCGGATAGGTTAAATTGCACTCCAAAGCTGGCCCATCACCATTAAATCCCCACTGACCGGTTCCGACGATGGTCGTAATGATTCCTGTATCCGCGTCAATTTTTCGTATTCGATTACTGCCTGAATCACAGACATAAATATGATTGTGAGAATCACACAAAACATCCAATGGAAGATAAAGCCCAGCTTCCCCACAAGGTCCGTAATCGCCGCTATAACATGTCTCACCGGTCCCCGCGAAGTTATGCAAAAGGCCTGTTTCCATATCCACTCGCCTGATCCGGTCAGAACCGGATTCGGCAATGTAGAAAAACCGCCCATCCCGATCAATCGTAATATGGTTAGGCAGTGGAATTCCAGATTTCACCGCCCGCTTGCCATCACCTGTACTACGAGATTTTCCATTACCGGCAAAGGTTTCAATCACCCCGATTTCTAACGCGGTCTCCATACTCATAAACAATTCACCCTTTAACGTTCTTTAAAAAAATCTGCTCCGATCATGCTCCGATCAATAACCACGAAGAAGTAATTCTCCCATCCCCGAAAAAAAATTAAGCCTTCGAGGACGCAGGAACCTCTTCCTGTGTGGTCCGCTGGCCAGCTGCCGGTGCCATTGGGGGAGCTGCTTCTATTGGGGCAGGTTGCATAGGCTGTGAAATTTGCGGTTGAGCATTACCATGGTTGGCCGATGCTGTATTTTCTGGCTGCGCTTGGGGATCTAGGTCATATGCTTCTGCCTCCTGAACAGATTTCTTGAATCCTTTAATCGCTTTTCCGACCCCTTCGCCCAGTTGCGGCAATTTCCCCGCCCCAAAAATGATCAGCACAATCATGAGGATGAGAATTAATTCTGTAAATCCTAGGCTTCCAAACATGGTACCTCTCCTTGTTGGGGTATCACTTTTTTACTGTTTCCCGCGAACGCTTGTTAAATCGATCTTTGAGACGATTTCTGGTCTCTTCCGCCTGTTCAAACATCTTGCACTTTTCATAGGTGTTAATCAGATTATAATAGGCCAATGGTTCATCCTGATTATTTTCAACGGCATCTTCCATTATTTTCACTGCCATATCAGGTTTCTTCAGATTCAAAGCAATTTCCATGAGCTTAAAACTCGACTCCAAATGACTTGGGTCAAACTGCAGGACTTTCATATAAGCTTGCATAGCCATGTCTAACGTATTAAAGTCGGAGACATTGGGATCATCCAATTTTTCATAGACTCCAGCCAAATTATACCAAGCAATCGGATCTTCAGGTGAAATTTCGATCAGACGTTCGAAATACTCTTTGGCCTCCAGAAATGCATTTTTGTCATTATAGAGTCGGCCCACGTTAAAAAGTGCAAGAACATCATAGGGGTTTAATTCCAGCGCTCGTTTAAATTGAGCCGTGGCCTCATCCAACATTCCTTTCGTTCCATAGATCGTTCCAAGATTCGAATAGTACATAGCCAGAGACCGATCCATTTCTATCCGAATGCCCTCTGCCATCTCTATGGACTTCTTGACTTCCGCCAGGGCTTCATCCATCCGTCCTTTATTGAAATAGAGTTCACCCAATCGACACCGTGCTTGAAAGTCGTCCGGCTCCTCGCTCAGCAACTTTTCAATCTCAGCAATTTCCTCATCAACCGTTAAGGGGCGTTCTTCTGTGGTCGTCTCCCCCGACTGTGGATCCATTGTTTGGCTTCCAGCATTTTGTTCTTCCATTACATGTGTCCTAACTACTGTGTTTGCCCGTAAACGGGACGAATTGGTTGATAGACTACTCCCTCTTGGGTTTTCTTACGAAGTTTCCCTAAAGTTCCTCTTTTATCGATATTTAGCAACATTAACCCAAGCACTACCATCAAGGTCAAATGTGATAATTGGAGCGCATAGCCTGCCATAAACATGAGACCTAGCCCATATCCTGCTAACCGACCGATTAACACCAACTTAATCACGGTATACGCCCAGCAGGTAAAGCCCAACACATAAAATGCAAAAGGGAGATAAAAGGTATAGCCCATTCCCATTTGAAAAATCCAGCCTATCCCCTCGCCAGCCTTCCTGACTTCTTTCGCCACTTCAGGATTCCAAAGAGAAAGGAAAAAATCCATGAACAGTAAGACTACAAAGGCAGTGCCCCCGCTAATGACTAAGGTTAAGCCCCACCGGCGTTGTTGCTTGTTTTTGGTTATAATTGAAGTGGTCCCATAGGCCCAAAACACGAGGATGCTTGAAAGAACCATTAGCGCTTCACCAAGCCTATTCCCTTCATGCACCAGCGGTGGGGCATCAAAAATATTGAGCCATCCATAAGTCGTTGACATTGTTTGATAATACAACCATCCGCTAATACCCAAGAAAAAACTACCCACCATGAGCCGTTGGCTTAATACTCGGTGAGTAGCCCAGTATTCCAAAACAAGAAAAACGATCAACCCAAACGCCAAAATATTATAGACAATGGTTCCGATCATGACCGGAGGAAAAAATAGATAACCCACCGTACAAGCTACTAATAAGGCCGCCAAGGGAATAACAACCTTATCCCACTCTCCTCCCCAAAGCTTTGTCCGAAATTTTTGAACCAACAAAATACCCAAAATCAGAAAAACCAGAATGGCCGTCATATTCAACAGGACAAACCCCAATGAAGAGAGTGCGCGAAACCCAATCCTGACCGCTTCATATTTTTCGGCTAATTTGCCAAGGTGCATACCCAAACGTGAAACAAGCCGATACAGCACCAATTCAAAAAAGGCTGCGAACAGCAAACTTTTAAGACCCCACTCAAAAAGAAGCCCTGGGCCGTCGATTCTTTCCTGGTTCTTTTCAGTAGGAGAAATCATTTTTTAGAAATTCAAATATTGAAGCGCATGCGTAATGAGCTGACAAATTTTTCAGCCAGGATATCTAATTACCTATACCCTAGAGGGCTCTACCTCAAGCTCTTTGTTATGACGGGTGATATATAATAACCCATCCGCCATGGAGTAATTAAATGGTAATTCACACACAACTTCACTAATCTTTTCATACACATATTGATATACTTTTTCAGCCTGCTCTGGAGTCATTCCCGACTTTACTTCATAAAAGAACCCTAAGCTCAAATCTTCCGAGGCTGGTCGCATTATTCGTTGAATCCCATACCCCCCTGGATCACTCATAATAGGGGCTTCCTTTTCTAAATCAAATAGACACGGTTGACAGGAAAACCCATAGGAGGAATGCAGCTTGGTATTATTGACAATAAAATTCAATGTCTCCAATGATTCTTCTTCTGTTTCGGTCGGAAACCCCACGATCACATAGCAATGCACCGCAATTCCAAGATCAACACAATCGGAACAAATCCGATCCACATTTTCTTGTGTAATCCCCTTAACCATAAAATCCATCAACCGAGCATTATAGGTTTCCAATCCAAAGACAATTTTCTGACATCCAGCCTCCCGCATGGAGTTGAGTAATTCCCGAGATAAATTCTTTTCAAATCGCAACTCGGCTGTCCACTGCAAATCCAATCCTCGATGAATGAGTTCCTTACACAATCGTTTGGTTGGCGAAAGGGCTAGACATTCATCCGTAAAGAAAAAATACGGCGTTCCATATTTATCAGACAACGCTTCCAATTCATCAACAACTTTTATCGGGTCTTTTTGCCGAAAATTCTGATGATCTAAGGTCAGGGCACAGAAGGCACAATCCTTGTAATAACACCCTCTAGAAAATTGCACTGGCAACACCGTATGTGGGGCTAAATAGTCACCCAAGGGAAAACCGTCATAATTTGGGGCTGGGTGGTCTGCAAGGTTTTCAGAGTAG
>JAUIKP010000334.1 GCA_030430725.1 Nitrospiria bacterium | reverse complement strand
CGGATCCCGGGGGGCGACTCAGGCTCTTGTTCAACAACGCGCCAGGTTGAATATCATTCAGAAACTAGGAGAGGGGTCGTTTCAGACCCCTGAAGCGCAGGCTGCTTTATGGACGGTTGCCAAAAAGGCGCAACCGAATGAACGAGGGGCAGCCATCACTCAACTTGGCGAGATTGGCGACACCACATTTCTCTCTCCACTCACGACATTGTTGGAAAAAGAAACCGACCCCGAAGTCCGGTCGGCTGCGGAATATGCAATCCAACGCATTGAATCCCGGTAACTTCATCTGGAGGATGAGTCAACTGCGGATAACTATGCTGTGGACCGAGCAAGATGGGCGATTAACCATGCTGAGAGTGATTTGAGCTGAAAAAATCCGATATTCGTTTAGTCTAGTGAACGAAGACCCTTCTGCTGCTGGTAGGCCTTGTCCCCCTTTATCCGGCTGTCACGCGGTGCCGGATGGGAAGGATCTGAGTCCGGATCGAGAAACCTGAGACCCAGCGAGACTCGTTGGTTCTCTCAGGTTGGCTCTTTTACCTTCCAGGTTCTTCTCTGCTAATGCCCCATAGGAGAGGGAAGATTTTTCGGCAAGAAGTCCTTTTTGACATAATCTTTGGGAGGGTCAAATTCCCTCGCGGCGACCGACTTTTCCTCCACTCCGGTCAACCGGGTTTCTGTGACAATGCTTCCATTGGAGAAAATTCTCGTCAATACCGGGTAGCCTTCAATCTTCCCTATTGATTCAAAAAACGACGCTGGACCTCCCCCGCCTTTGAATGCCCCTTGCCATACTTCCTGTGAAAAGGCGGCCATATCTTGAAACACGCCCCGAGCTTCCTGACTGCCGGGAACCTGCTTCCAATCACTCACACAATGTTCTGCCACTTTTTCGTTTTCCCGCCAGGTTTCATATTTCACACAGGGGTAGCCATTGATGGTCTGCCTTTCGCCGGTTTTTTTAACCTGCATCTCGACTTTCCCTTCCATCATGGCTGGATTGATCCCCTGACCGGCAAACATCTTTTCCATCATGGCTCGTCGTTCCGGCGGCATATTCTTTAACATTTCCTGCATCTTTTCCATGGCCGGGTTGATCTGTCGACCTAGATTGACCATCGTGGCCTTGTCCATAGCACGCCAGGTGTGATCTCCATGATTGATCAGCAGAATTTCCTGCCGATCCCCTCGATAAATCACCGTGGATTGAGTGGCCCCTGCTTCATTCATCGTCATTTTCAATTTCTTCCCGTCGACTGTCATCGCATCCGTTCTGGAAGGCATCTCTGTCCGATTGGGAAAGGCCGTCTCGACATGAAAAATCACCCCAGCACAGACCGTCGTCTGGATACCCAGCACCAACCCGCCCATAAGTCCCAGAACCTTCCCCATATCAACCTCCTGACGCGTGATAAATGAAACAGCCTGCTGCGTTGACAGGTCGAAAACACTGAGATCCGTCAATTTCTCAGAATTCAACCTGATTCACAAGTCCTTTTTATTGCAAATAGGCTTTTATGCACACATCTCCCCCTGTCCTTTTGATCATACGAAGGACCATTTTTAAGAGAGAGAGCTAGGAATTGGTTTCCTCTTCCTGGTAAAAGAAGATAGGACAGGTAAGGCTCGTTAGACGACCACCCCACATAACCGACAGGCAGGCATCCCATACAATGCGTCACGAGTCCTCGTGACCTTTCACGGTTTCGTTATCATGCTCAGGGACCATATGCTGCCCGGCGCGACACGACCATCGGGTCGCGGGGTAGGACAAAGGTAAGAGGGCCCAGTCTCATAAAGGTAAGGCCAACCCAAGCCCAAGGAAGCCGGGTTACATCGTCTCTTCTTCTCGTCTTTAACGAACATCACATATCGACAGACCGGCTCACGTCGGCATGCACACAATATCGGGACCTCATCCAGAAAGGTTGCAAAAAATCGTCATGAAACACGCTGCCTCCAAACCACCCACCGCTCCAACGATGAAGGGCTTTTCACCAGGCTTTGCCGCGCTCGGCCTTGAAGCCGCGCTGCTGACCACACTCGAGGCATTAGGATATGAAGAGCCCACCCCCATCCAACGCGAAGCCATTCCACCCCTATTAGCTGGAAACGACCTCCTGGGGCGTGCCGCAACCGGTACCGGAAAAACCGCTGCATTCACTCTTCCCTTACTCCAGCGTCTTGCCCATTCGCCCAAGCAGCCACATCCTTCGGCGCTTATTCTCGTGCCCACACGAGAATTGGCAATCCAAGTCTGCGAGGCTGTCCAGCGTTATGGGAAACAGCAGACCATCGCCATCCTCGCCGTATATGGAGGACAGGCCATTCGACCCCAGCTCATCGCATTAAAACGCGGGGTCGATATCGTCGTGGCGACGCCGGGACGGGCCCTGGACCATATCCGACGCAAAACCCTTCAGCTCAAGGACCTTCAGATTGTGGTGCTGGATGAAGCCGATGAGATGCTGAATATGGGCTTCGCGGAAGATCTGGATGCCATTTTAAAACACACGCCGACGACCAGGCAGACCGCACTGTTTTCAGCGACCATGCCTGCACGCATCGCATCAATCGCGCGACAGCACTTGCGCAACCCCATCGAGATTCAGATCATCAAGGAACCGGTAAAAGCCGGGGTAGCCCCCCGGGTTCACCAGACGGCCTACCTCGTGGCCCGGCCACATAAAGTGGCCGCCCTGGCCAGAATCCTGGACATGTCCAGTCCAAAATCTGCCCTGGTATTCTGCCGAACCCGATTGGAGGTCGATGAGCTGACCTCAATGCTCAACGGCCGCGGGTACCGGGGGGAAGGTCTGCATGGCGGGATGAACCAGGCTCAACGCGATCGGGTGATGCAATCGTTCCGCGCGGGGAAAACCGAGCTGCTTGTCGCTACAGACGTGGCGGCCCGGGGTCTGGATATTCCTCACGTGTCACACGTCGTGAACTACGATGTCCCATCCTCTCCCGAAGCCTACGTCCATCGTATCGGACGAACCGGACGCGCCGGACGCGCCGGTGAAGCTCTTACCCTTGTGGAGCCACGCGAACGCTGGCTACTCCAAAACATCGAGCGCCTGACCAAATCAAAAGTTGAGATGGGCTCCCTCCCGACGGGGGCTGACCTTCAAGCCAAGCGCCTTGAACAACTGGGCATTTCCATCCAGGATATGCTGAAGGCCAACGACTTTGAGCCATTCCGGGTAGTTGTCAACGCCCTCACGGAAAAATTTGACCCGGCGGACGTCGCCGCAGCCGCCATGCAATTGGTGTATGAGTCGAAAACAGGTATTCGTGTCGAAGAAGATATTCCTATGATACGGGACCGGGCATCCGACACCTCTCCAACGTCCAGGCGGCCAAGGCGAGGGCCATCAGAATTCCCAACCGCTGGAAAGGCCCCCAGAGGCGGAGGTGGTGGTAGGCCGGTCGGCAGGCGGGAACGTCACAGTCAATTCACACGCATGGCGACCTTGCATATGAACGCCGGTCGAATGGCAGGGGTTCGCACCGGAGATCTGGTGGGAGCCATTGCCAACGAGGCCGGTATCAATTCGAATCTGATTGGCCCCATTAAAGTCTCCGATCAATTTTCCCTGGTCAAAGTGCCGGAAGAGCATGTTCATGGCATTATCAAGGCTCTAGGCAGGACGGGAATTAAAGGGCAAAAAGTCACCATCCGTCAGTATAAGGAATAAGAGTTTTCCTGATACAAGTGATGGTATGTCTGCAATCGTGTGCGTGGTCCACACATCATAACTAGTAAAAAAAATGGACAGGAGGACCTCACGTGGCATCTGTTTATCTCACACGTAAATTGAATTTATGTTATGCCTAAGGGGCTGACGATTCTTGATGTGCGTGACCGTCTGGCTCAAGCCCAGTCGGTCACGGTCCTTACCGGTGCGGGAATTTCCGCGGATAGCGGCGTGCCGACGTTTCGCGGACCCGAAGGCTTGTGGAAAAATTATCGCCCTGAGGAACTGGCATCGCCCGAGGCCTTTGCCCGGGACCCGAAACTTGTTTGGGAGTGGTATAATTGGCGGCGTGAACTGGTCGCAACCAAACACCCGAATGCGGCACACGAAACCCTCGTTGAACTGGAACGCCGGATTGAACATTTTTGGCTCATCACGCAGAACGTCGATGGTCTTCATGCCCTTGCCGGTTCGCAACGTCTTTCAGAAATCCATGGCAACATCTGGAAAGTGCGTTGCACACAATGCAACAGGGTCTCGCCGAACCGCGACCTGCCGTTGGTCTATCCACCCCTCTGCATGGACTGTTCCGGGTTATTACGCCCTCATATTGTGTGGTTTGGAGAATCGTTAGATCAGGATGATATGACACGCAGTTATCAGGCATTGCGAACTTGTGATATTCTTCTCATTATTGGCACGTCAGG
>JAUIKP010000333.1 GCA_030430725.1 Nitrospiria bacterium | reverse complement strand
GGCCTTTCCGGTCGGGTCGATCACTCTCGGGGGCAATGCCGGCGGGGGAAGGGGCAGTATGTATTCCGTCCTCGTCCAACCAGGGGAAGCCCGCTCTCCCGATATTATGCCTCCCACTACCAATGTGCTCTGGCGCAATGCGAATAGCGGTGAAGTAGCTGTTTGGCGGATGAATGGGATGACCATTACGTCGGTGGGTTTCCCTGGAAGTACTTCTATGGATTGGAAGATTAAGCAGGTGGGAGATATCAATGGTGATGGTGAAGGAGACATCCTTTGGCAGAACACCGTAAATGGGGTTGTAGGTATTTGGCTGATCAAGGAGGGGAAAATACACTCCTCAGGTTTTCTCGGAGGTGTTTCAGCCGAATGGGTTGTTAAGGGGATTGGGGATGTCAATGGTGACGGCAAAGGGGATGTGATCTGGCGCAATCCGAATAGTGGAATGGTGACCGTGTGGTTTATGGATGGGCTGTCGATCAACTCAGTCGGATTTCTTGGAGGCCCTCCCACCGTGTGGAAAATAGAGCAAGTGGGTGATATCAATGGCGACGGGAGGGCCGATCTGGTTTGGCAGAACCAAACGAATGGCACTGTTGCGGTCTGGTTAATGAATGGGTTGACCATTACGTCGGTAGGATTTCCCGCAAGCACCTCGCTGGATTGGGAAATTCAACTTCTTGGAGATGTCAATGGGGACAGTAAGAGGGATGTGATCTGGCGCCATAAAAAAAGTGGAATGGTGTCGGTGTGGCTGATGAACGGGGAAAAGACACCCTTGGCAGGATTTATAGGAGGCCTACCCCTCGAATGGGAAATTAAGCAGGTGAGTGATGCGGATGGAGATGGGAAGGGAGACGTTATCTTGCAAAATCGGACGAATGGCAAAGTGGCGGTGTGGCTGATGAATGGTTTGAAAATCGGTTCCGTGGGGTTTCCAGGCAGTACCCCGGTGAACTGGGAAATTCAAAAATAAATTGGGTTGTTAAATAAGTCACACCGATATCAAAGAGGGACTGGTCTGGATTGCATACAGGGGTGAGCGATGAAATGTCAGATTCAGCGAAAACTAAGGAGCGGGCGCCCCTTCATGTTATGTGGCGGGATGCTCCTGGGCATCATTCTATGCGGACTGCCGGATCGGGCGTGGGCCTCTGATCGACAGATTCAACTTTATGTCGATTCCGGGCGATTGACGGGGCAGTTAGAACAGGTCACTCTGCGCACAGTTCTTGGGCAGTTGCATAAACAATTGGGCGTGGAATATGTGGCACCGGATGCAGAGTTGGAAAAAGTTATTTCGGCTAGGTTACAGAATGAACCTTTGCACCGGGCACTTTCGAAGATCCTGGCTCAGTGGGACTATGCCTTTACATTGAATGCCGCTGGAAGTATCACCACACTCCATGTGATGGCTAAGATGTCATCAGAAGTATCTCAAACCAAAAAGACGGCTAAAGGCTGGGAACCGAAACCTTTCGGGCAAAAGGTCAGTGCACTCAAAAGGTACGGTTTAGCAGGCCATGAGTTGGATATGGAACGGGAAAATCCGATGAATAAGAATGCATTCAGGTCTGAACGACAAACTCATGGGAAAGAAATATTAGGTGGACAGGTGTTTCCCATAGAGAATGTTCCCATGGAGATTCGTCCTCCTGCACCGGGGGCTTTCATGCCAATTTCCCCAGCCATTAGTACTGATATGCAGATTACTCCGGGAGGTAGTGGGCGAGTAATGGAAATCATTCCTCCGACCGCATATCCTCCAATGCCTATTCAACCCGTGCCCAAGGATATGCAACAAGAAATGCTTCTGCCGTTGCGCCCATAAAATCGAATCAAAACTCTTCCCACCGTCTTGTCACTTATTGGCAGGACAGGCTGCTCTATATTTATAAACGAAAGGTTAGAATTATTACGCAATAGTATTTAGCAGTGAGTTCGTTAAGTTCATGGATGATTCATACTGATTTGAGCGGACCGCGACTATCAAAGCCAGCGCGGAGGACCACGTGGCGTAAGCCCGTGGGTATCTACTGGAAAATTCGTATGGCTAAATGCAGAGCCTGCGTTCTGCTCCTTTCAAGCCGGAATTCTGATATTGGGTTGGTGATCGTGTTGCTCAGGGCATACTCCATTTTTCCATTTGCCTGCTCTCGTCCTCCTCAGTATTCCCAGCCTGTCACCCCAGGGAGGGCCTGCTGGTCGGAGCATTTTGAGGTCTCCACCCTTTATTCTGGTTTAAATTTTATGTTGTGCCCTTGCGCCTATGGAATCATGGGGAAAGTTGATTAGAAGAAAAAAGGGATTCTGAGTATTTAGGGAATGATGCTCACGAGCAACATGGCAGAAGTCTGGCTGGATGGGGATTGAGAAGAAAAGGTGTTTATTTGCTGATTGTGTGCGATTTTGAGGCTGAGGGTTTGCTGACGATGGTTCAGATGCAAGTAGTCCCGGACGTCTTTTTTGAATAACAGCGAAACGTCGTAAATTTGAGGATTGGATGGGGTATTAGTGCGTTGTTTGAGAACGTATTGTCCGAGAATGGAAACTTGCAAGGAGTCATTCACGGCAAGATAGGCGTACCCAAATTTCGCCGCAAGCGTGTCACTACGAAGGGAATCAAATCGATTCAGGTCCCGGGCGAATTCAACTCCAGGGTTAAGCGTCGAAGTTGGGGAAACCCGGAAGTTCGAGCCAAGTTTGGCAAAGAAGCGATCGTTTACCATGGTTCCCCGGGATTTGACTCGCCGAGTAAATCCCCACTGGGGTGTGAGATCTACCGGTTCTAATAAATTTAAGCTGCCCCTCATTTTGGTTCCGATTTCTTCCTCTGATTCATTCTCCACAAACTCACTTTGAGACGTTTTATAGTATGAAGACCAATCGCCTTTGCTCGCTCCGTATAGGAACGACAGATTCGCCGAAACGGATTCTGTGGAAATGGCATCGGAGAGAGGTCCCTCGGGTCGAGTGAAGATGTTTTTCTGCTGGCGGGCATATCCAAGGGTTAGGCTGGGCCAATGGGGAGCGGCCAAGAGCAATGAAAATTTTTGCTGAGTAGCGATAGTCTGGGCACGGGCTAGATCTCCCTCCACATTACTGGCGAATCGGCTAAGTTCAATCTTAGGAGTGAGGAGGGGAAGATTCCATTCCCACATCAGTTTTCCTCCTATTCGATCATTGGGTGTGGAAAATGAAGTGTTACCGGTCTCTTGCCCGGAGAAGCCATACTGAGCATGATATTTCATGCTTGCGGTGGTCCCCTTGATGACGATTTGAGCTCCCATGCGGTTGGTAAAGGGTGTGGCGGAGTTGTCCGTTACCAATGGGTCTCGATACACCATTTGGATTCCAGCCGTCAGGGCTTCCTGAAAAAGAGAAATGTCATTTGACGTTTCATACAATCTACTCCCACCTTGGTTCACCAGGGAAGGCATATCCCGAGCGCTCTGAAGATTGAACGGTTCACGCTTTTGAGTAAAATTGAAACGAGTGAGAGCATATTCATCCTTGGGTTTAGTACAGGAGGTGCTTGGGGAGAAGAACGGGGAGGAACCTCCTGAAGTGGAATAGATTGGAGAACCACATGCATTGGAATGTGGGTCGGTTCGCAGACCTAGTCGATCGACAAGCGGAATCGAATCCGCAGAGAAGACGGAGCTGCTCATAAACGGGAGAAGCAAACTTCCAAGAACCAACCAGAGAACAGTCCGCACCATCACCTGCCCCCTTCTCTATGATTTTTTCTCCTATTTCTTATCGGTAAGCAACACAGATGCCGTAGTGTAAAAACGGCAGAAATTTCCTCTCTAAGGGTTGAGTTGTGTCAAAGGAAAAAGAAAAGAATTGATCTCCTTACCATTATTTAAGGTTGGGACAATTCGGGGGCTGGAAAACTATGCCTACCTTCAGAAAAACCTGGGGGATTTCAGACACACGTTCCCTGTGCTTTTATAGCCACAAAGAAATTGTGCTGATGAAGGAATGATTTAAAGTGGAGGCAAAAGGGGATAGACGCAAAAATTGGTGAATCAATCGTCTAATCCGCGTTTGCAAATCTTGAAAAAAATTGAATATCTGTATCCAAAAGTCACAAAGGTTGTCCAAAACGATATAAAGGACGATTATGGCCATTCACTTTTTTATCACTAAATAATCTGCGGAGCTTATTCCCCAAAAACTAATGGATTTGTCAAATATTTAAGGGCAGGCCTTTCAATAAGGTCAATATTCTCGGATTCATTGGGGCGAGAATTCGATGGATGAGAAATGCAGGATAGGGCTTGGCATCAGAGGTTGATCTAGTCTCACAACTGCTCCATGGTCAAAACGTTATGAGGCCAAAAATGGATTGAGGAAATTGTGAATCCCTATTTTTGCTCCTTTCATCGCATCAAGTATGGAAGTTTGGCGAGAAGTTT
>JAUIKP010000332.1 GCA_030430725.1 Nitrospiria bacterium | reverse complement strand
TCTCCGTTTCCATCCGGTTAAGCGCGTCGTGACCATCTGAAGCCACCATCACTCGATAGTGCTCTTCCTCAAGAATGTCCCGCAGTAATTGCCGCATTTCGGGTTCATCATCGACAACTAAGACAGCTGGAGAATCGTTGATCATTGCCATATTCCTTGTTGAACTGAGTAATGTGAGACCACGAGCGACCAACGTCATGGTCTAGCCCACCCTGATTAAGATACCTCTCCCTTCGATAACTCCCCAAACCGTGCCACAATTTTCGACTAGGAGGACAATATCAACTCATCATCCGTAGCCTTTTTCCCCAATCAGGAATATTCTTACTGTAGCAATTTGCATCATCTGGTCCAACTCAATTCTTGGTTCATCGCCTTAGGGAGTGTTGAATCATAAAGATTTTCAAAGGCAATTTTGCCCACGATGAGATGACTCATCAAAGGCTCCGGGTCGGTTCAAAAAAGCAGGCCCTGAGTCTTCCCGAAGGGTCCGTCCAGTCCTGCCCTGAGTCATGTCGAAGGGAAGGCCGCAGCCGTTTTTGCGCGCAGAGCGTACGCGTAGTACGTGAGCACGGAAAAATGGTAAGAACGCCGCTGGCGGCTTTTTTCAACAGACCCCCCTAGTAAAGAATCAGAAACGCCCCACCTCCACTACCCTTAGAATAGTCTGTCAGAAGTAAGGAGAACCCTTTCCCATAGCTGTTCGTCACCGCGATTGCTCTTTTTCCCTATCGGACGGCTCCCTGAAAATTCAGGGATACCCTCACCTTCACAAAAGATTACGTGGGCTCTCAGGTGGCATTCCTCTTGCTCTCTCGATAATGTAAGCCAAGAAATCAATTTGAAAAAGGAAGATCCCATGAGAATTGTGCTTCCAGTTGATGGTTCATCCTGTTCCATCTCTTCTGTTCATGCTCTTGCACATTTTACGCCGCCGGAAGAATTGACCCTGGTTCATGCTCTCCACCTTCCCGATTTCAACTACCCGATGATTACGCCGGATCTTCGAACCGAGGCCCAGGAAGAAATCAAAGACCAATTGCAAAAAGAAGGGGAAGGAATGCTCGATAAGGCGCAGAAACTCCTGCCCGCCGATTTCTCACATGTTGAACGGATCCATCAAATCGGACATCCGGTCGACGTGATTGTGGAAACGGCACGATCCGCACAATCCAACCTGATCGTGTTGGGAGCCAGGGGTCTTGGCCCAGTCAAAGAACTGATTCTCGGGAGCGTGTCTCATGGGGTCCTGATGCATGCGCCGTGTCCAACCATGATCATCAAAAATCCCTTGACTCAGTTAAAAAAGATTCTTCTCCCCATTGAGGGTCAGGAAGACGCTGAAGCCGCGTTACAGTTTTTGGCTCTCCAACCTTTTCGACAACCGGTAGAGATCGAAGTGTTTGCCGTCTGGCCACAACCCCAGCTGTCATGGCCGACCACTCTAGGACAATCGGACCTATTGGAAGCTCAGGCCCTAGAAGAAGCCCGGGAACGCATGAAACCCATCACTGACCGGCTCACCCGAATGAACTTTGCCTGTCAAGCGCATGTCGGGATTGGCAATCCCGCCTATGCCATCCTCGAACAAGGCCGCGGCTCCCAATCCGACCTGATTATAATGGGTATGCATAGCCGGGGAGGGTTCTCCCGATTTTTGATGGGGAGCGTTTCACACTCCGTCATACACCAGTCCCCCTGTCCGGTATTGATTGTTCGATAAGCTTTTAGCAGAAGGAGGACGAGATTCCTTTTTCCTGTTGATGACATCTGCAACAGACCCAGTCCCATTGAATGAAGCGCTTTGCCACAAAGGCTGGTGAAGAACGGAGGTTTTTTAAAAAATTTTCCCTTAAAATCTCTCGACTTCCCTTTTTAACTGTTGGCATACCCATTGCTATCTTTCAGATTTAGGTACGATTCATTTTTTCTTCTAGTATAAAAAAAGGAGGCGACGAGATGAATGCCATCACACGTTGGGATCCGTTTCGAGAATTGGATGAGTTACAGGGTCGACTTTCAACCTTGTTCGGCCGGGCACCGGTCAGAAAAGAAGGGGAACGTCAAGAAGCGTTGCGCGTCGCGGAATGGGCTCCCCTGGTAGATATCACAGAAGATCCCAAAGAATACTTGATCAAAGCCGAGCTTCCGGAGGTCAAAAAGGATGAAATCAAAATCGGCGTGCAAAACGATGTATTAGTCATTTCGGGTGAACGAAAGTATGAGAAGGAGGAGAAGGACAAAAAGTATCACCGGCTTGAGCGAGCCTATGGGAATTTTTCACGGAGTTTCACCATCCCCGAAGATGCCGATCCCGAGAAAGTCTCCGCGGAATTCAAGGAGGGAGTGTTGCTGGTCCATTTACCGAAAAGCGACCGGGCAAAACCGAAAAGTATTGCTGTCAAAGTTTCATGAGTAAGGGGGTTCCCCTTTCTGAATTGAAAGGGGAACCCGGGCCGCTTGTGATGACCATCGGACCATTGGCAACAAATTGGGTGAGACAAGGCACTTCAACGCAAGGGAGATAATTCACAGATGCACACCTTTGGGAGATGCCAATTTCGCAGGGTCTGGTTTCTGGCCATAGGATGCCTTTTCTTAGGGGGTATGTCCCCGACCAGTGCGCAACCCGTACAAGAAGTGATCGTGACCATCGAGGGATACATGTTTCAAACCACTCAGATGCCTCTTCAACTGGACACAGAGACCATGATCTCCATCACCAACAACGATACGGTCCGTCATGATTTTGGATCAGACATGTTTTTAAATACCCTGACCTACGTCGACAGCAAGGGAGTCGTGACCTATGGAAAGGGGGTGGAAGGCGTCATTCTTGAGCCCGGCCAGGAAGCATCAATCCATTTGAAGCTTAACCACTCCGGTCGATTCCAATTTCAATGTTCGATCCATAAGGAGATGAAAGGGGAAATCCTACTCCTGACCGTGGACGCCGCGTAATCGGCAATCTCTGGATTCCCTATGGGTTGTGGTCGAATGGCCGAGCTATTAGAATTTCTGAGAGGGCTTTTTTGTTTGCACTCTAAGGCGAAAGGCTAATCCAGTTATGGTCAAGATCGTCACCCATATCCTGCTTCCCACCGATTTTTCACCAAGCTCCACTCCTGCATTTCGATATGCGGTGGAGTGGGCAAAAGTCTTTGAAGCACAACTGACCATTCTTCATGTCCATTCCCTGCAACCGGGACTGGATATCGACGCCGGAGTTGCCCAACAATTCCTGGATGAACAACGCAAGGCGGCGCGGGAAGAGTTGGACACACTCGTGGCCGAAGCCAGACAGCAAGTCCCGAACGCGTCCATGGAACTGCTGGCAGGCCTCCCCTCTGAATGCATTTGCGAGGTGGCACGGGAGAAAAAATGTGATTTAATTATGATGGGGACCCACGGGTGGACCGGATTTAATCGCGTCCTATTCGGGAGCGTGGCAGAACGGGTGATTCAACGGGCTCCATGTCCGGTCCTGTCCATTCCTCACCGGGAATCCGTGGATATCTCAGCAATGCATGCCTTGCAAATCCTCCCGCGCCAAATCGTGCTGCCATTAGAATTCTCCGATTGCTCTATGGATGCCTATGAATACGCGGTCCAAATCGCCAAATGGTTTGATGTCCCTCTGACCCTGGTTCATGCCATTGAACCATTATCCTATAGTTTGGACTTCACCCTGACTCATCCGCTTCAAGAAAAAACCAACCGGGAAAAAGTCGAAAGGCGATTGTCTGACCTCACCGCTGTCCTCTCGGAACAAGGTCTATCCGCCCGATATGAGCTACTCGATAAACCAACTGTTGATGGTATCCTGGAAACCAGCGCCACCCAGCAAGCGGATCTTATCATCATGGGGAGCCATGGCCGAAAAGGACTAACCCGTATGATTTTGGGAAGCACAGCCTCCAAGGTCCTCGAACAAAGCCCCTACCCTGTCCTCACCGTTAAAAGTCCGAAATTCGAAGGAGGGCATCATCCATCGGCTGACCATGACCGTCCCACATCATCTTCTCCCGCGTGAACCCTGAACGTGTAACGATGGCGGACAATCGCTCTCACCCTAAAGCCGGATCGGAAGAAGGCCTTCGAAGTCTCTTAACCCGATTGGAGCATCAATCGCTCCAACCGGACTTTCAGATTCAGCGACAACTGGCCCTAAGCCACGTCCTTCAACCCTATTTCCATCCGCTCATGGTTCCGCCCTTGGTTCCCTTGCCGGAAGAAGAGGACCTGGCCAGGTGGTTCCTCTATGCCGATTATTTGCCGACTGACGGCCATGCTTCTCTGATTGAGCAAGTGCGGGACCTGGTAACGGAACATGTCCCGCAAGAGGAACGAGTCTGGCTGGATTCCTTGCGACACTCCTATATGGATTTGCTCGAGGTGCAAGGGCTGGATCAGGGGAATCAGGCTACTCT
>JAUIKP010000331.1 GCA_030430725.1 Nitrospiria bacterium | reverse complement strand
TTCCAGGTTCCAGCCGGTATCACCTTGATCAAGGCCTTGTGGTATGTCGGGCAGGATGTGATTCGTGGGGTTGGATGCTTGGGCGGATTTTGTGGTGCCTGTGCGACCTATTACCGAACCAAAGACGATCCCAAGGTTAAAACGTGTTTGGCCTGTTCGATGGCAGTCGAGGATGGCATGTCCTTTTCGTTTATGCCGGCGTTTCCGGCGAGGAAAGCGACCTACAACCTTCTTGAGCTCAAAGATCCTAAGCAGGATTTGTTTACGCTCTATCCTGAAGCCCCCTTATGTCGGAACTGTAATGCCTGCACTGAAGCCTGTCCACAACATATTGATGTGAGGGAAGGGGTGTGGAAAGCTGTGTTTGGTGATTTTAAATCGGTCTCTGAAATGTTCATGGATTGTGTCATGTGTGGAATGTGCGCGCCAGTCTGTATTGCAGATATTGCTCCCAATCTGGTCGCGCTCTATGCCAGTCGGGCTCAAGGGGTGCATTTTACCGAGAAACCGGAAGGCCTATCGAAACGTATTCAAGAGATTACCGATGGACGCTTTCAGCAGGAATGGGATCGTATCCTCAAGTTGTCCGATGAGGAATTACAAAATACCTCCGCCGCCACAACTTAAACAGTTTTTCTCCCTTTTCCCATGGAACTCACCGATCAGAGAAATATAGTTCATCAAACTCGAGACGCCCGTCGGTCGAAAAGTTTTCCAAAGCTTTCTCCAGCCGAACGGGATGCCCTTATCCAGAAATACCATCCTGATCATCGGGCTCATGCCTACCGGCCGATTATTTTTGGCCCGAATGCCGGTCAATCAACCGTGGCCGAAGTTGCGACTCTGTTGGAAGGGGAGAGCCCGGTTCCAGCTGATCTGAACCTTACTCCTGATTACTCCGTGGATGTCCTCGTCGTTGGTGGAGGAGGGGCGGGGTGCGCGTCGGCGCTCCATGCCCATGCCCAAGGCGCAAATGTGCTACTGGCTACAAAGTTGCGCCTGGGGGATTCCAACTCGGTTATGGCCCAAGGGGGGATGCAAATTGCTGTCGGCTCGGACGATTCTCCTGTTCAGCATTTCTTGGACACCTTAAAGGGTGGGCATATGAAAAATGACCACCAGTTGTTAAAGGTCATGGTGGAAGAAGGCCCGTCTATAGCGAAATGGTTGTTGGAATTGGGTGTCTTATTCGATCGGGATGCTGATGGAAATTTGCATGTAAAAAAGGGGGGCGGAAGCTCAAAGGCCAGGCTGTTAACCTGCTCCGACTATACCGGTTTGGAAATCATGCGGGTGTTGAAAGACGAAGTCCTGAACCAGAAGGTTCCATTATTGGAATTTGTCGCTGCGGTGGAATTATTAAGCGATGCCAATGGAGCTTGCACGGGAGCCGTACTGAAGGACTTAGACAACAATCGGTTCATCGTCGTTGCGGCAAAAACAGTGATCCTCGCAACAGGCGGAATTGGCCGGGTACACATTCAGGGATTCCCAACCAGCAATCACTTCGGGGCGACAGGAGATGCGCTGGTCCTGGCCTATCGCCTCGGTGTGCCTCTCGTTCAAATCGATACCTTTCAATATCATCCTTCAGGTGGCGTGTATCCTGAACAATTAGTCGGTGCGCTGGTGACAGAAGGCATTCGGTCTGAAGGCGGACATTTGGTGAATGGGAAGGGCGAGCGCTTTGTGAATGAATTGGATACCCGTGATGTTGTGTCCTCGTCGATCATTCGGGAATGCGAAGAAGGGCGGGGCGTCCGAACACCATCAGGAAGAGTGGGCGTTTGGCTGGATACGCCGCTGTTAGATGTGGAACATGGGCCGGGAACGTTGGACAAACATTTTCCCGCGATGGTTCGGCAGTACGAGCGCTACCAGGTAGATATCCGTAAAGATCCGGTGCTGATTTATCCCACGCTGCATTACCAAAATGGGGGCGTCAAGATTGATGTGAATGGAGAAACGCCTGTGGCCAATTTATTCGTGGCGGGAGAGGCTTCCGGCGGATTACACGGGCGAAACCGGCTCATGGGGAATTCGTTGTTGGACCTAATGGTGTTTGGCAAGCGGACGGGTATTCTTGCAGCAGAGCGTTCAAAGTCTCTGCCCAAAAGCTCGTTGACCTTAGAACATCTGAAGCGATTTCGAGCTGAAGCGAAACGGCACCATGTGTCTGCTGGCATTATCTCACCCATGGTCTTGCCGGCCTACACCAATAAATAATTATCAAGTCGATGGCCATCAAACGGAATGTCGTCATCGCCCAATGTTCCGATTTGAGTTGTAGAACCTACGAAGAGGATTTATGAATATTCACGAGTTTCAAGCCAAGCAGCTCTTTGCACAGTTTGGGATTCCTGTACCAAAAGGCAAGGAAATCAAAAACGTCAAAGCCGCTGAAAAGTGGGCCTCAGTTCTTGATACCCCAGTATTTGTCGTGAAAGCCCAGATCCATGCGGGTGGACGTGGCAAAGCCGGCGGGGTCAAGTTAACCAAAAATAGAGCTGAAGTGCCGGAACTGGCCAAGGAAATTCTGGGGAAAAATCTGGTGACCCATCAGACAGGTCCCAAGGGTCGAAAAGTCCGGCGCCTACTCATCGAAGAAGGTGCAGGGATTGCTAAGGAATTGTATTTGAGCCTACTGGTCGACCGGGAATCAGGCTTTCCGACATTCATTGCCAGTACGGAAGGCGGCATGGACATTGAGGAAGTTGCTGAACATTCACCGGATAAATTGCTGAAAGAGTCCATTGATCCGGCGGTCGGATTCCAAGGGTACAATGGAAGAAATCTGGCCTTCGGTTTGGGGCTTCCAGAGCTTGAGCCGGCGGTGGTGAAGCCGTTTTTCCAAATGTTGGAAAATTTGTACCGGCTGTTCATGGAAAAAAACGCATCGCTC
This sequence comes from Nitrospiria bacterium, assembly GCA_030430725.1. Lineage (GTDB taxonomy): Bacteria > Nitrospirota > Nitrospiria > Nitrospirales > UBA8639 > Nitrospira_E. The sequence goes on along the minus strand of JAUIKP010000331.1, from coordinate 1,535 downwards.
GTGGAAATTAATCCATTGGTCATTACCACGGATAAGCGTCTGGTCGCGTTGGATGGAAAAGTATCAATTGATGACAGTGCATTATTTAAACACGCCGATATTCAAAAGTTTAGAGACCTGCACGAAGAAGAACCGTTAGAAATTGAAGCGGGAAACAATAATCTAAACTATGTCAAACTTGACGGGGACATCGGTTGCATGGTCAATGGGGCGGGTTTGGCGATGGCAACCATGGACGTCATAAAGTTGGCGGGATCCGAACCGGCGAATTTTTTAGATGTAGGCGGTGGGGCGACAAAAGAAACGGTCGCAGCCGGATTTCGTATCCTGTTGAAAGATAAAAAGGTTAAGGGCATATTCATTAATATTTTCGGCGGAATTGTGCGTTGCGAACGTATTGCCCATGGAGTGATTGATGCGGCGAAAGAAGTCGGCATCAAGCTCCCTGTTGTTGTTCGACTTCAAGGAACCAATGCGGAAGAAGGCCGAAAGCTTCTGGCCGAATCAGGCTTGAAAGTGGAAGGGGTCGCTGACCTCTGGGAAGCCGCTCAACGTATTGTCGCTCTCAGAAAAAAGAAATAGGTAACCTGATTGTGGAAATATTCTCCTTGATTGGTGAAAGGTGATCTGGCATGAGCATTTTGGTAAATAAAAATACCCGGGTTGTCGTTCAGGGAATTACCGGCAAAGAGGGGTCATTTCACGCGACCCAGTGTAAAGCATACGGAACGCAAGTCGTGGCCGGCGTGACGCCTGGCAAAGCCGGTCAGGAAGTAGAGGGCATCCCGGTGTTTAATACCGTTCGTGAAGCCGTCAAGAAGACTGAAGCCACTACGTCGTTGATCTTTGTGCCACCTCCCTTTGCCGCCGATGCAATTTTAGAAGCTGCCGATGCCGGCATATGGCTGATCATCTGCATTACCGAGGGGATTCCTGTCAATGATATGGTTCGGGTCCAGCGGGCGCTTTATGGGAAGACCACGCGTCTGATTGGCCCCAATTGTCCAGGAATTATCACGGCTGAGGAGTGCAAGATCGGGATCATGCCAGGATTCATTCATAAAAAAGGGCGAGTCGGCGTGATTTCACGAAGCGGCACCTTGACTTACGAAGCCGTCAATCAGCTGACCAATTTAGGTCTTGGCGAAACGACCTGCGTCGGCATCGGTGGCGATCCCCTCATCGGAACCGGGTATATCGATTTGTTGCACATGTTCCAGGAGGACGACGAAACCGAAGCGGTCGTGATGATTGGAGAAATTGGTGGCGATGCCGAAGAACGGGCTGCAGCCTATATTCAAAAAGAGATGACCAAGCCGGTCGTGAGTTTCATTGCCGGAATTACGGCACCTCCCGGAAGACGGATGGGGCATGCCGGGGCCATTATCACCGGAGGAAAAGGTACAGCGGCTGATAAAATGGCCTCCCTGGAAGCGGCTGGTGTGACGGTCGTCAAAAATCCCGCAGAAATAGGAGAAGCGGTCAGAAGCGTTCTACATGCCTAGCCATATTCATTCTAAACGACGCCCCCATTT
>JAUIKP010000003.1 GCA_030430725.1 Nitrospiria bacterium | reverse complement strand
CTCGATTCTTCGATATTTTGAAGGAAAAAGTGTACTGGTTACTGGAGGAAGCGGGTTAATTGGACGGCAAATCGTAAGTCGGTTGTTGGGGGCCGGAGCTTTCGTTCGAAGTGTGTCTCTAGATGAGATCCAGGTCGAAAGCCAGGTGGAATATGTGAAAGGCGATTTATGCGATTTTGAGTTTTGCCAACGAATGGTGAAGGACATGGATTGCGTCTTTCACGTGGCCGGAATCAAAGGTTCCATTGAGGTCACGAAATCCAAACCGGCAAGCTTTTTCGTCCCGTTGTTGATGATGAATACCAATATGTTGGAGGCCTGTCGTCTGAATAAGGTTCATCGAGTGGTCTATACCTCATCTATTGGAGCATATCCGAGTGCGGAGATTTTTAAGGAACAGGAAGGGGAGGATGAAGGGCCACCAATGGATATGTTCCCTGGATGGGCCAAACGAATGGCTGAACTGCAAGTTCGTGCCTACCAAATACAGTACGGTCTGACGCACTACGCCGTGGTACGTCCCTGCAATGTGTATGGACCGGGAGATAATTTCGATCCTGCCAATGCCATGGTCATTCCCACCCTCATGCGACGCATATTTTCAAAAGAAGATCCGGTCGTGATTTGGGGAGATGGCACCGCCATTCGGGATTTTGCCTATAGTGGTGATGTGGCTGATGGAGTGATTCTTGCTTTGTACTATGGCACGGGTGGGCGGTACGTGAATTTAGGCAGTGGTATCGGCTATACCATCAAAGAATTAGTAGAAGCTCTTCAATTGGTTGTGCCGTTCCGGGCCCAATTTGATCATACGAAACCCGCCGGGTTTCCCCGGCGTGTGATGGATATTTCTTTGGCCAGGAAACTTCTCGGATACGACCCACAAGTGAGTCTTCAGGAGGGGTTACAGCATACATGGGATTGGTATCTGGAGCATCATGATGAATACCTTCAACGGCAAAACTACTTCGCAACCTCCTAAGTTGCAGGTCTCTCCCTGCCGCCTGGAAGGCGTGAGATTGGTTACCCCACCGACGATTTTTGAAGATTTTCGGGGGACCTATGTTGAAACGTTTAACGAGGAACTGTATCGGCAAGCTGGCATTGATCTGCCATTCGTGCAGGATGATATCTCCGTGTCTGGCAGGCATGTGCTGCGAGGCATCCATGGAGACCAGGAGACCTGGAAGCTGGTGTCATGCTTATGGGGGAAGTTTTATTTGGTGGTCGTCAATTGCGATCCCACCTCTCCACAGTTTCAACAGTGGGAATCGTTTACACTATCAGATGACAATCGATGCCAAGTCTTGATCCCACCCAAGTTTGGAAACGCCCATCTGGTGCTGTCTGAGCAAGCGATCTTTCACTATAAGCAAACGACCAATTATAACCGGGAAGGGCAATTTACCGTACCTTGGAATGATCCAACTTTGGGAATCTGGTGGCCAGTCAAACAGCCGATTGTTTCCCAACGGGATGAAGGAGTGACTCATGTTTAAGGGTAGTAAAGTATTAGTGACAGGGGCGGGAGGTTTTCTGGGAACCAATATGGCTAAGCGTTTGGTGGAAGAGGGGAGCTGTGTACGCGGGACATTGCATACACGTGGCCCGCAATTCGAGCACCAGGATCTGGAATATGTCAAAGCCGATTTGACGAACATGGAAGAGTGTCGACGGGTTGTAGAAGGCATGGATTATGTCTTCATGTGTGCCGCGAATACCTCAGGCGCGGCGGTCATGGCGGCCCAGCCTTTAGCGCATGTGACGCCGAATGTGGTGATGAACGCCCAGATGTTGGAAGCTTCCTATCAGGCAAAGGTAAAGAAGTTTCTCTTTATTAGCAGTAGTGCGGCCTATCCACCCAGTGGGGATCGTTCCATCTCCGAGGAGGAAATGTTTGCGGGGGATCCGTATGAGGCGTATTTCAGTGTGGGATGGATGAAACGGTATGGAGAGGTACTGTGCCGTATTTATTCCGAAAAAATTAAGGATCCGATGAGCACGGTGGTCGTGAGGCCATCTAATGTCTATGGACCATATGACAAATTTGATTTTGAGCGTTCCCATGTGACCGCGGCACTTATCCGGAAAGTGATTGAGCGCCACGATCCTTTAGAGGTGTGGGGAACAGGTGAAGATGTCCGAGACTTAATTTTTGTGGATGATTTCATTGACGCCGTGATGTTAGCAATGGCCAAGCTAGATCGGTTCGACCCAGTGAATATTGGATATGGAAAAGGGTGTCGAGTTCGGGATGTGTTAACGACTCTTCTGGAGATTGATAAATTTGACAATGCCAACGTAGTTGTGAATCCCACAAAACCCTCTATGATTCCGATCCGATTGGTGGATGTGGGTAAGGCTCAAGCTATCTTAGAATTCAAAGCCATGACAAATCTCAGGGATGGTTTAAAACATACGCTTAAATGGTATCGACAGTCTTATGTGGAAGCCAAACATTCCCCGATACCCGAGTCAATAGTTGGCCAGGTTGCCTAATAGCCACATACTTTTGAGGGTTTTTCCTTAATGAAACAAATATTTCCTGAAAGTCAATTTGCCCACCATTGGCTGGATGGACTCTCGGGGTTGGAAATTGGACCGTCTACTCACAATCCCTTTGGATTGAATACACGAAATGTCGGACTAGGAGGAGAAGGGTATACGGAAGAACAATTGTCCTTGACCGGAGCTGTCGCATCGATTGACGTGTTAGCTGAGGCTGGTGCCATTCCGCTTCCCAGTGAGTCGGAAGAGTTTATTCTCGCTTCTCATGTGATAGAGCATTGTCCTGACCTTATTAAGACCTTGCTGGAATGGTATCGAATCGTAAAAAACGATGGATATTTGTTTATGGTGGTTCCTCACCGTGACGCAGCGCCTTCGGATCGGGGAAAGCCGCTGACTCAATGGACGCATGTGGTTCACGATTACATGGTGCATGCGAATCAAGATTCGGAGCCAGAAGCGAAAAACTTCCTGTATTGCCATTACCATGTGTTCTCTCCCGACTCTATGAAAGATTTTATTTCAAGGATTTTTGGAAAACGGATGGCTTTGGTTGGCGAACAAGATCGTGATGATAAGGTGGGGAACGGATTTGTGGTCGTGTATCAAAAACAAATTCCCCTCCAGAATGCTTTTCCCTGGTCCTTCCAAAGAGGAGACGAAAGCGTGAATGTTTCCAGACCGGCTGATTTCTATCAGAAGACACAAAAGGAAGTTATGGCCCCGCCTCTAACACAAAGAAGTTCTAAACTCGATCAGCCTAATAATCAGCAAATTTCTTTGGTTAGCAAGCAAGAAGTTTCACAAAGAGATGGTCAAGATATTCTTGTTTCTGTCATTGTTCCGGCCTATAACTCCGAACGGTTTATGCGTGGGATACTTGAGGATTTGATTAATCAAACCATTGCTCACCGAATGGAAATTATCGTTGTAGAAACGGGGTCTGAAACACAAGAAATCGACATCATACAGGACTTTCAAAAACGTTTTCCAAATGTTGTGTATCTGCGGACGTCCCATCGTATGAACGCGACGGCGGCGACCAATCTTGGTGTGCGAATCGCCAGAGGGAAGTTTATTACGCCAGCTCCCACCGATGACCGGTTGCGTCATGATGCCTTGGAAATCATGGCCCATGAACTTGAAGAATATCCCGAAGTGGGCACGGTGTATGCTGATGTCTTTATGACCCAATTTGAAAATCAAACCTTCCGACGGTTTATTCGAGGCGGCTATTCCATTCGCTTTGATTTTAGCCCTGACATGATGTTGACAGGCTATCATATGGGACCGTTGTCGATGTGGAGAAAATCGGTCCATGAAATTGTTGGGGTTTTTGATGAAACCCTTCTCTGCGCTAGTGACTATGAATTCCATTGTCGTGTCGCGCGACAGTATTCAATGCGACGTATTCCCCAATTTCTTGGCTTGTATTTGCAAAATCCCAAAGGAACCGTGAATACCAATCCGGAAATTAGCCAGGCAGAATTTCGAGCTATTATTCAGGCGAATCGACCGTATTTTCCGGCACCTACTCAGAAACCCCTGACCATCCTTCAATACGAGAAACCCGTATTTCCTCGAAAGTATGTCAATATTGGTATGGTGACATTTAATCGGCTGGAATTTACGAAGCAGGCTATCGTTGCGCTTTTCCAGCATACCTGTTTCCCCCATGTCATCACGGTTGTGGATAATGGAAGTACCGACGGCACGCCAGAGTATTTACAAGCCCTTCATCAGCAAGGGTTTATTACCAATCTGATTTTATTGCCATCCAATGTTGGAATTGCCAAGGCTTCCAATTTGGCATGGAGTCAGGAGCCTGAAGCAGAGTATTACCTCAAGTTGGATAATGACATCGTGATCCAAAAGCCTGGCTGGTTGTCCAGAATGGTTGAGGTCATCGACTGTATCCCTGAATTGGGCACTATTGCCTATAGCTTCGAACCGGTGAGCTATCCTGTCCGTGAAACGCGAGGAGTGCGCATTCGGCCCAAAGATGGAAATGTAAATGGGGCTTGTACCCTTATCCCCAAAAGAACTCATCACGTATTGGGATTCTGGTGTGAGGATTACGGGTTGTACGGGGAAGAGGATGCGGATTATGGGCTGAGAATCCATTTGCATGGGTTGCAAAATGCCTATATGGAGGATGAGAAAGTGGGATTGCATCTACCTGCCGGAAGAGCAGCCCACATCGACGCACAGTCGTTTAAGGCCACTGATGGAATTGAAGAAGAGACTCATGCTGAGTACCGGGCATTTAAAGATGAATGGCGGCGAAAAAATGTTCAGGACATCGCGAAAAAGAATTGGCAGGATTATCAAACGGGTACGAAAACACTGTATTGTTCGACTCCCTTCGTGAGGGAATTCCAAAAAGAACGAGAACAACTTGAAGGATCCGACTTATCCTCTCGCCCACGGGTTCAGGCTGACGAAAGGCCGAGGGAAGTGATGCTTGATATTCCACGAGATACTTCTCATGAGACTTGGCGAACCGTTTCTGTCATTGCGTCCGATTATATTTGTGGTCGTATCCGACTCCTTCAACCCCTCCTGAGCGGTGAAGGGATCTGGGGAAAAGGTTGCATTGTGGGCGATGCCAATATTCTTTTAGGGGATGTCACACTTCCCCCGATGGGGTTGGGACAGGTTTGGGCTATTCAGCGTAATTGTAGGCTGTCAGAAGAAACTTTACAGGAGGCACGAAGCCAAGGTACCCGAATTGTTTACGACTGTGACGATTTGCTCTGGAAAATTCCTGTCGATAATCCGAATCATGGATACTTTACCCCTGAATATCTTCAAAGAATGTTCGGTCTTATGTATACGGCGGATTGTGTGACGGTGTCTACGGAACCTATTCAAGCCGATTTGTTTAAGCGAGGAATAGAATCGACTGTTCTTCTGAATTGCTTGTTGCCTCAGGAATGGGAGGATTTCAAACCTCGACGTCGAGCGGGTTCCCGTCCTCGAGTTGGATGGGCAGGACAAGCGAATGTGCACAAACACGATACCGCCATTTTTGAAACGATTGTGGAGGTATTGAAAGATGAGGTTGAATGGGTATTCCTCGGAGATGCGCCACGCATGGCCAGTAGTCCACGTGTGATCAGCGAAACATTTTCTATGGTGGACGTGGCTCAGTATCCGAAAAAATTGGCGAGTCTCAATCTTGATCTTGCACTGGCACCATTGGTGCCAAATCCATTCAATGAAGCCAAAAGCGATATTCGAATCTTACAGTATGGAATATTGGGCTATCCGGTTATTGGTACGGATATTTTCCCACATCAACATGCGCCCATCATACGGTTGCCGCATGAACCACAAGCCTGGATCAAGGCGATTCGCGAAAGAATTCATGATTTGGGTGCCTTGGAAAGGGAGGGAGAACATCTCCGAGCCTGGGTATTAAAGCATCGGCTTATGGAGCATGTGCTTCCTCAGTATGAACAGGCCTGGTTGGGCCGTGACGTAAAATCCTCAAACGAGTTAGTTCCGTCGAAAAAACAGAGTCCATCGGTGCCCTCTTATTCCCCAATTAACCAGGGCAAATTTTCCTTTGATTGTTCAATCATTATTCCAGTTTGGAATAAAGTGGGGTTGACCCGTCAGTGCTTGACTCATTTGGCGGAGATTACGGATGGCTGTTCGTATGAAGTCATTGTGGTCGATAATGCATCCACCGATGAGACTCCGGCATTTCTGTCTTCTTTAAGTGGGGATATTCAGGTCATCACGAATCCGGCCAATTATGGGTTTGCCAAAGCCTGCAACCAAGGGGCCGCTTCTGCCAAGGGGCGTTTTCTGGTCTTTTTAAATAACGATACGATTCCGAAGCCAGGATGGTTGCGGGCTTTATTAAATGAAGTGGAGAGCCATCAGGATGTTGCCATTGTCGGGAGCAAACTGCTCTATCCGAATAACACTATTCAACATGCCGGCGTGGTTTTCGCCAAAAATTGTTTAACGCCCTATCACCTATTTCGTGGTGCTCCAGGAGATCTGCCTGCGGCCAATGTTCGTCAAGAGTTTCAGGTTGTCACTGCGGCTTGTATGCTCATTCGCCGTGAGGAATTTAATGCGGTCGGGCAATTTGACGAGATCTATCAGAACGGGTTCGAGGATGTGGACCTGTGCCTCAAAGTGGGCAAACGGGGCAAGAAAGTCATCTATCAACCGGAAAGTGTTCTCTACCATTTGGAACATCAAACTCCCGGAAGGAAGGATCATGAGGCCGAACGGCACAATGGTATTGTGCTCATGGAACGGTGGGCTTCCTCCATTGTAGTCGATGAGGATGTCCATACGGTTCCGGCAGGCTATGCCAACCGGTACTCTCTGCGTGACGGCCGGCTTCAGCCATCGCTCCGGGCACTGCAGGGCGATAGGGAGATAACGCAGTGGCAAAGAGTTCAACGGGTTCAGGAGATTCTATTAGGACAACGACCTAGCGCAGGCCAGGGCTTGAATAACCAGGACGACCGTGAATTGCAAGCTCTCCTTTCCGAGTATCGAGATTGGCCGGATGATGGTGCAGTGCTTAAATGGGCAACCAAGCTTTGCCAGTCGTTGCAGCTATTGGATGGGGAGCGGGCATTTTTGAAACGGATACTGAGTATGGGCGAAGATCCAGCGGCACGGGAACGACTCGCTAAGCTGGCTCTCAGCGTGAAGGATTTGTCTGAGGCGACTGACCAAATCCAGTCGCTCCTTCAATCTGATCCCAGTAACGGGTCGGGTCACTGGTTGCAGGGTATTTTATTGATGCAATCCCAACAGTGTGCAGAGGCGGCCCTGTCATTTCGGCGCGCTCTTCAATGTGGCGCAGATGCTCGAAAAGCCCGAATTGGTTTGGGAATGGCGTGTATGGGATTTGGAGATTTGGAAGAAGCCTGGAGAAATTTTGAACAGGTGATGGTCGATCATCCAGATGATGTCGAAGCCATGAATGGGTTGATTCAGGCCGGAACATCCCTGGAACGATGGAAAGTTTTGGGGGAACGGCTTGCACGGTATGTCGAACGAAACCCCGCAGATTGCGATATGCGCTTTGCCCTAGCCGGGGTAGAATTTCGTGCGTGTCGACTCGATGTGGCCAAGCAACAATGCGAGATGTTAAGCCTCTTAAAACCCGACTATGAGGGATTACACGATTTAGAGGTTCTCCTGCAGAGGGCACCTCTTGACCGTCATGCCCTCGCAACTTAAGTAGAAGAACTTTTTGCCTAGTCAAGTTAGCCTATGTCCCGAGCCATTTTAATTCAATTAGCTCGGCTGGGTGATCTGGTCCAATCCCTTCCTGTTCTGACTGCCCTGCAATCTGCCTATCCTGATCGACCTCTTGATCTTCTTTGCCCCTCGCCCTTGGTGGCGCTTGGAGAGCTTTTCCCTTGTGTGGACAGGGTTTTCCCCTGGAATGGGGAACAATGGCATGAGTTGGCCACGACCAAGATGACGGATTGTGATCAACAACTTGCCCGAGCCACACGTTATTTGGCTGACTCTGCCTTTCCCTCGTATGCATTGGCCTATAATTTGAATAACCATCCTCGCGGGGTGCTTGCTGCCCATGTATTGGGTGACCTGGTCGTCGGTCCTGGCGAGCATGGACCATTGAATCGGACGCTTCCGGCATGGGCGGGATATTTACGTCGAATTGCTCAAGATCGAGGGAGCAACCGGGTGCATTTAGCGGATGCGTTTTGCGGGTTGTGTCAGGTTTCTCCGCCATTGCACGTTCCCTATTTAAAAGCCCCGGAGGTGCCATTGCCCTTTGAGTTGGAACTGCCGGTGAATGGTGAAACTTCTACTCTCATCGGAATTGTTCTTGGTGCGGGAGATTCCGACCGGCGAGTTCCCCTGTCTGTGTGGCAAGACCTGATTGTCGCATGCGCTGATCACATTCCTCAGTGCTACCTGCTTTTGGTCGGTGGTGCGGGAGAACGGGAAGCGGCATTGGCCTTAGAGCATCGCCTTCCCGCTAAATATCTCAATCGGGTCGTGAATGGGTGTGGTCAGACCTCGTTACCCCAGCTTGTGGCTCTTCTTCATCGGTGTCAGTGGGTGGTCGGATCGGATACGGGACCATTGCATCTCGGAGCGATGTGTGGGGCTCGGGCGATCGGCTGGTATTTCTCCCGGGCCAGAGTCCATGAAACGGGTCCCTATGGGGTTGGTCATTATGTGTGGCAACATTCGGGAGCGCAACTTCGAGAGAGTCCGGATGTCCGTGAAATAAACACTGCAGGATCATCCTTTGCCTCTTGGCCTGTGATGGAAACCGTCAATTTAATGCGGGATGACCCGGTGAATGCAACAGCAGATGAGTGGGATCTCTGGACCAGCCATAGGGATGGATGGGGGGCGTATTATACCAGGGATGGCATACCTGACGAGGCTGTTCTCCACCGAAAAGATACGTGGGAGGCGCTGGCTCAGTTGGCGAATCAAAGTATTCTGATGGAAGTTTCAAAGTAGTCGAGAATGCTCCCGATAGGTTTAAGGCAGGGTGCTGTGTTTCCAGGGCAATCAATCAGGAACAGATAAATGGACGTGTTGAAACAGAATATCGGGATTCTTCGCGACCAGGATCCGATTCTTGCCGCTCAGATCCTCCAGGTACCAGGAGGAACCCTGTCGATCCAACCAGCTAAATCTGGAATGCCCACCGCGCTGGTCAACTCCCGATATCTCCATAGTGCGTATGATCCGGTTCGCGAGGCAGAGCGCTGGGCTGAAGACCGCGTGAAAGATTGTCAAGGAGGGGAAACTATTGTCCTCCTTGGTGTGGGGCTGCTTTACCACGTGCAAGCCTTGCGTCAGATGTTGCCCCGTGACCAGGTCATAATGGTCATTGTGCCGGACCTTTCGGAATTTGCGGATTGTGTTTCGGTCCGGGCGTTGGAAGGGTGGGGTGAAGGGGTGATATGGCTGACGGGTTCCATGACTGATATAGCTGTCCAAGTGACACAGGAAGCCAAGCGGGTGCGTGTTCTGAGTTACGAACCTGCGGCCACGATTCATCGTGAGACCTATGAACACTTTCGTCTGCAGCTTCGTGAGCATCTCGCTCAACAATTAAGCGGGGCGCTTCACATCATGGTGGTCGGACCTATTTATGGCGGGTCGTTGCCGATCGCCCGATATGTGGTCAATGCATTGGAGGGACTTGGACATCGTGTAAGTTGGGTGGATCATAGTCCTCATTATGCGGGTTATCAGAATTTGGAAACGATCCGTGATCCCCGGTTGCGGCTCACAGTCCAGCAACGAATGAGTGAAACGCTGGCGGTGATAAGCCTGGCTCATGTGGCAGAAGATCCCCCGGATCTTGTGTTTGCCTTGTCCCAGGCGCCATTGACTATGGCCGTTTTAGAGCAAATGCGTCGAAAAAAGGTACTAACGGCCATGTGGTTTGTGGAAAATTTCCGGCATTTAACCTATTGGCAGCAGATGGTGACGGGGTATGACTTTTGGTTTGTGATGCAAAAAGCGGCATGCTTGGACGCTTTTAGAAAAGCCGGTGCCAAACAAGTCTCGTATCTTCCCTTAGCTGCTGATCCGGCCATTCATCAACCTATGGCCTTCACCGAAGAAGAACGACTGGAGTTTGGTGCCGACGTCTCGTTTTTAGGAGCAGGATATAGAAATCGGCGCCATATCCTCCCATCCCTGGTCGGCCATGAGTGGACATTTAAATTGTGGGGGAATGAATGGGACAATCCGGGGGCGTTAGCGTCGGTTCTTCAGAGAGGTGGCGCACGTATTGATACCGCCACCAGTGTGAAAATTTTCAATGCCACCTCGGTTAATATTAATTTGCATTCGTATACGGGAGATGGATTCGATCCGGAGGGAGATGGGGTGAATCCCAGGACATTCGAATTAGCCTGTTGCGGGGCCTTTCAAGTGGTCGATACTCGCACCTTGCTTCCGGCCCTCTTTGATGAATCGATGATGGCGGTAATCAACAGTCCGGATCAGCTCTTCCCAACCGTACAAACCTATCTGCATGAACCAGCCAGGCGAGTGGCCATGGCTGAATCATCCAGAAAGCGGGTATTAGAGGCGCATACGTACGGACATCGGATGAAGACATTCTTAGGCGCCGTGGGCATAGCGAGTCCTGACCGGTTAGGAGCTATTCTTCAGGGGGACCGTCATGCCGAATCCCTATTGGCGCGAAGTGGGAAGACCCCGGAATTGATCCCCATGCTGAAGCAATTTCCCAAAACTCATCGTGTGGAGTTAGTGGATGTGGCGAAAAGTATTCGGAATAAAGGGCCTGAAGCCCGGTTGAGCCGTGAGGAATTACTAATTTTGATGATGGATGAATACCGGCAGGAAACGCGGGATTTTCTTTGAACCTTTGATGGGGTAATTTTCCGCGACCATCAATTTTTAATGAATAACCAAATCCTCATTATTAATATTACCCGGATGGGTGATTTAATTCAAATGGTTCCCCTTCTTTCACGGTTAGAGGAAGAATGGCCGGGTGTGTCCATTGATCTGATTGTTGATAAAGAATTTGCCCATGTCGCCAGCCTGATTCCTGGCATTCGACAGGTGTTCATGTTTGACTTTCAGTTGCTGATGGATGAAAGCCGTGTGCGAGGGCGGGACGTGGTCGCCCTATACCGGGAACTTGCCGGTTGGGTCCAACCGTTACTCCAGGTTGGGTACGATCGTGTCGTGAACTTGACCTTTAATCGCCGCAGTGCGTTTCTGGTGAAATATTTCGGGTGTGCAGATGAGCGAGGAATGACCACGACCCAGGATGGGAGTTTCGTGGTGAAAAATCCTTGGATGAAGTATTTCGTGGATTTCCATGTGTATCGACAATTGAATCGGTTCAATGTCGTGGATCTTTTTTCCCTTGGTGGGAGCGGCCCGGGTTCGTTTTTTCCTCTTCGCTTATCCGTGCCCCAGGACATGAAAGAATGGGCACGGACCTTTGTGAGACAAGCAGGAACGGCCGATGAGTGGATTGGCATTCAAGTCGGCGCCAGCGATCCGATGAAAGCATGGCGACCGGAATACTTTGGACAAATGATGGCGTGTCTCAGCCAAAAACAGCGGGTCGGATTTGTCTTGATTGGCACAAAGAAAGAGGAGTCAGATGTTCAGGAGGCCATTCGGTGTTACCGGCAGGCGGGAGGATTGGGAGATATATGTGAAGCAGTTGGTCAAACGACTGTGCCACAACTGGTCGCCTTGCTTGAACATTGCGTGTTGATGGTGACCAATGACACAGGGCCCATGCACATGGCTGTGGGAGTGAATAGGCCGGTCCTGAACCTGTCCGTTGGCCATGTGAATTTTTGGGAAACCGGACCCTTTGGACCGGGGCATTGGGTGGTTCAACCCGAGATCGTTTGTGGTCCATGCGGATTCGACAAGATCTGCCCTCATCATGCCTGTAAAGACCAGATCATTCCTCAAGAGGTGGCCGACCTCTGTTTACATCTCTTAGGTAAACGGCCCTTTCCATCGATTTCGTCCAAGATCCGAGTATATGAAGGGGGCGTCAATGAAGATCAGTTAGGGACATTTAGAATAAGAGCGGGAACGGAAGAGCCTCGCGTCTCCTGGTATGCGGAGTATTGGCGGCAATACTGGTATCAATCCTTTACCGGCACCCCTAGTCTGGTCCCTTTTTCTCCAACGCCTCCACCGGATTTTTCAGACTGTGAGCAGGTATGGCGTCGTTTGGCTCCCCAGCTCGATCAGTTGTGCCTTCAAGCCGACACCGTATTGGATCTGTGTCGTCAAAGGCCTATTCCAGTTAACAGGTTAAAGACACGCCAATATCAATTAAAAGTTGATACACTCACGATGCAACAGATCGCCAGGCCGTCATTGGCCTTTGGTCCTTTAGCAATGGCCTTTTTTCGAGATACCTTTAGCTTGGAGTCCCTGACTCTTAGCGGCATGGCCGAGGAACATGCCCGAGCGTATCATGTATTTCGCACTCGAGGAAAAGAAAATTTTAATCGATTGGAAGGAATGTTTTCTCATGATCCAAGGGGGAGTCTGTATGCACGTACAATTGGATGAAGAAACCTGGGAAGTGGGTGATCGTGTGCAGTTAGGGGAAGTACTGGCCAACTTGAGTGACCGCGCTCAGGCCAAGGGGTGTTTGGTGACGGAATTAATAGTAGGTAATCGGAAGATGACGGATCGGGAGTTAGTGCCTCCCACCCTGGCCAAATTGGCGAGCTCGTTTGGATCGATTGCGGCCGTGAGTAAACAAGTGGAAACCATCGTGCAGTATTCTGAAAAAACAGGCCAAAAATTCGGAGTACAGCTACGCGATCAAGGAAAGAAGTTTGTTGATTCTTTCCGACGAGGGGATGGAAAGTACCATCAGCTAGATCAATGGTTCGGCCAAATAGCCGATTACCTTGAGTGGCTACAGGTTCATGAATCTATGGGGCTTAAAAAGTCTGAGGTCATCCATGACCTCACGTTCTGGATCAAAGAATTACTGAATGCTCGAGAAAACGAAGATGGGGTTCGAATCGCAGACATGTTGGAGTATGAAGTGATTCCTTGTCTTTCTCGAAATATTACCCCTCTCCTGTAAGACCATGCTTTCGCATCATCCCATTTCCTGTAGTTTTCTGCGGAGTGATCACTGGAAACTACGGATTTAAGTTGCCTCTGTTTACCCCGGTTTATAACTGCGTGGATGCTCAATGGGTTCTGGTAGAGAACACAGGTGCTTGGCTATCCTCCCCTCAAGTTTTCCCCTTGGTGGTCGATACATACGGCAGAAGTGGAAATTGGTTCACTTCACAACTTTTGAGGAGGCCAGTCGGCCCATCTAATTAATTCTCCCTCAAGGAAAGGATCCTTTGAGGTACAGCCATCAAGGAGGAAAGTATGGCACTTGTCGTTAACAACAACGTCGCATCACTCAACGCTCAACGGAATTTGGGCGTGTCCAGTTCCCAATTGGAAGGGTCGGTCGCCCGTCTTTCTTCGGGTTTGCGAATAACCCGGGCTGCAGATGATGCCGCAGGTTTAGGAATTTCCGAAACCTTACGGGCCCAGATTCGCAGTATTAATCAAGCGGTCAGAAATTCAAATGACGGTATAAGTTTGTTGCAGATTGCGGACGGTGGTGCCGAAGGCATTGGGAACCTGTTAGGCCGTCTTCGGGAGCTTGCCGAACAATCAGCCAGTGGAATCCTTGGTTCGAATGAACGGTCTTTCCTTGATCAGGAATTTGTTGCCCTCCGATCTGAAATCGATCGAATTTCCTCAGTGACCGAGTTCAATGGGGTAAAGCTCTTAAGTGGAACCGGAAATGATTCGTTGAGCATCCAAATCGGTTTCCGGAGTTCAGCGAATGATACCCTTACCTTGTCACTCAATGACTTGAACACAAATACCTTAAACCTCGCCTCGACCAATGTGTCGACTTCCAGCAACGCATTGGACGCATTGTCTAACATCGATAGCGCCATTAGTGCCGTGGCGTCTGCTCGAGCGAATATCGGGTCATTACAAAACAGGATTGATGCTGCCGTTGGGAATTTGCAAGTGGCCGGTGAGAATATCACCGCTGCTGAATCACGGATTCGTGATGCTGATATTGCCTTTGAGTCAGCGAAGTTCGTAAGGAACCAAATATTAGTTCAGGCGGGTACGTCAATACTGGCACAGGCTAATACGTTGCCCCAGCAAGCCCTCGCCTTGCTGCAGTAATCAGTCATAAGGAGAAACCGGGGCTTCGTCCCGGTTTCTCCTTCAAGAACGTTGGGGTTAACCCATTATGATTTCAACACTTTCTGACAGCGCCTCTTTTATAAATATCTCAGTTGGAAATGAAATTCGCGTGCGAGATGGACAGAAGCCCATCGCGGGGGATAGTCAGCGCAAATCAGAGACAAAACCGCCAGTGTATGGCCCAGACTTTTCTGAGGATTCAACGGTGAATGAAACATTGACGGCGGAGCAGGTCCAGGCAACAGTGGCTCGCCTTCAAGAAAGGGTGAAGCAAGTTGATCCCCGAATTGAGATCTCTTTGGAAAAGGATATTAATCAGGTGATTTTTCGAGTCGTGGATAAAGAATCAGGTGACCTCATCCGACAAATACCTTCAGAACAGATGGTAGAGCTTGCGCGGTTATTTTCCGGACAGTCAGGTTTGTTTGTAGAAGAAAATATTTAGTCGACGTTTCAATTCGTATACGGTTCATGAACCCAGAGTCCCTGCCTCTGAGAGATCGAGTCCTCTTGATACAATCGAAGAACGTTAGGCGTTTCGTCATGTTATAGAGAATGACGAAAAGGAATTTCAGATGGCTATTAGTTTTGGTGGGCTTGGAAATGGCGTTGATTTTGGACCGGTAGTTGATGCGCTAGTTCAGGCAGAACGCCTTCCCATTGATGGCCTGACCCAGAAAAAGCTTCAGGCTCAAAAAAAACAAACCGAATTGGGTTTGTTGGAAGCGAAATTACTCAGTTTTCAAGGATTGGCGAGCAGTCTCCGCAATCGGGTTAGTTTCAATAAAACTCAAGTCAACGTTGCCTCTCCCAGTGCACAGACACCATTGTCGGCCACGGTGTCTTCTTCCGCGTCCCCAGGCACCTATCAGGTGACGGTGAATCAGTTGGCTTCCGCACATCAAATAATTTCAAAGTCCTCCACGGCGGTTTCCGCAGCTGATTCGGACATTGTTGGCGGCGGATCGGGAACATTTCAATTTCAAGTGGGTGCCGGTTCGATTCAAACGGTGAACTTAGACGCCACGGATACCTTAGATGATTTAAGGTCCGCAATTAATGATCTTGGCGCCGGGGTAAGTGCCTCGATCTTAAATACGGGAAGTGAAGCTTTGCCAGAATATCGTCTCGTGTTGTCATCGAATGAAACCGGACTCGATCAGGCCATCACCATTGTGACTGATGATACGATACTCGATATGGTGGGGACGGGAGTCGATACATTTCAAGCCGCGCAGGATTCCGAAGTCGTGTTGGGGGTGACGGATGTCGGGGCCGGAACCGAGGCCCTTACGATCAACCGATCGAGCAATACACTTACTGATGTTTTGGATGGGCTCACCCTCAATCTTCAAGCCGTGGATGCCGCCAATCCGGTTACAATTTCGGTGAATCAAGATAATGATGCGGTCAAGGAAGCGATCTCAGATTTTGTGACTGGGTACAATGAGATTGTGACATTCGTGAATGAGCGGACGTTTTATAATACCGAAACAAAAGAGCGAGGAATTTTTGTTGGAGAGAGTTTAGCTCGATCGGTCCTTGATCGAGTCAGGGAATCTGTCTTTTCCCAAATCAGCGGTTTGACGAAATATTCCGGGGTTTCCCAAATTGGATTTGAAACGCAAACAGCCGATGGAACGATTAAGCTCAATGAAGCGACTTTAGATTCGGCCTTGAGTAGCAACTTTTCGGCGGTTCGTGACCTGTTTGTTAAGAATGCGACGACTGGCACCAATGGGATTGGGGAATTGGTGGTGAATGCAATTGATGGATTCGATGATATTGATACGGGCTCCCTCACACTCCGGCAAAAGGGATTAACGAAACAGGTCAATGATTTTACGAAACAAATTTCATTTAAAGAAGAAGCGTTGGCTCGTTTTGAGGAACAGCAACGCCTGAAATTTGCCAATTTGGATGGGTTATTGGCCAGATTACAAAGTCAATTGTCATTGCTACAGAACGGATTTCCTTCAATTAATGGCTAAAGAGAGGATGAATGTATGATGGGTGGTGCTCAGTCCTATGCAAATACGCAAATCCAAACAGCATCTTCCGTTCAAGTAGTCGTAATTTTATATGATGGAGCGATTTCTTCGATGAAATTAGCACAAGAGGGGATGGCCACCTCGAATTTTCAGGATAAGGCTCGGTTTCTTGATCGTGCCCTTCGAGTGATTGGGGAATTATCCGCCTCCCTCAATATGGAGGAAGGTGGGGGAATCGCAAAAGATCTGCGCAGAATGTATGAATATATACAATTTGAGTTGACGCAAGCCAATCTGAAAAATGAACCCCGGCGCTTAGAGGGCCCGATCCGTTGTCTGTCTCTTATACGTGAGGCCTGGTTGGATTTGGCGGTTCAAGGTACCAAGGCTCAAGCAGTTGGGATATAAATACGGGTGCCTGATGTCCGATCCCAATTGCCTAGTAGAGCGACTTACCCAAGATGCCATGGAGGCAGCCCGACATGGTCAATGGGATCAGGTTATTGCTCTCTATGATCAGCGACTGTCCCAGGGACTACCACCATCCATTTCTCTAAATTCGATCCAAGCTCTAATGGAATCTGACCGGTGGCTCATTTCCAGGGTTCAAGAAGTCCAAGAGGCCATCAACCAACATTTGAATGAAATCCAGGATCATCGCCGCAGGTTAGGGATTCTAAAGCGGCAGTGGGCTGTCCATCAGACAGGCACGGTTCGACATCTTCTGACCATTTGACAAAGGAGCGGGATTTTTGAGGGATTTCCGTCCCCTTCACCTTAAAATTTTCGCCAATAATCCTATTCCAATGTCTGTGTCTGTTATAACAAATTTTCCCCGTCACAATTTTGACGAACAAAGTCAAGAACACCTTAATTTTAAAAAATTTTCCTTCATGTTTCTTCCTTTCCTACATTTCTCTCAGAAAACAGCCGAAAAGGAGGATAGACTGTCCAGGTATGATTATTGCGGGATTGCATCCCTCAACAAAGAAATTTCCCCTTGTGGAGGATGATACGGCTAGTTATTCATCTCCTCCATTTGAAGGAACGATTTGATGGGCGAACAATTCGTATCTCCTGTAAACGCTTCTTTGTCTGTTTTGGCAGAAAATTCTGCACAAAACGGAAAACTATTACATTCGCTCTCCAATAAATTGCTGCCTATTGTAGTGTTTTCCCAGTTAGCGCTACGTCGGTGCGAAGATGATCAGCTAAAGCGACAATTGGAGAAAATTCTTGGGGCTGCCGAACAAGCCAGGGATATTCTTGTCGAAATTCGTAGCCTTCATGCTGCGAGGAACCCCTAGTATGAAAAGTATGCTTTAGGAATTCTCAGTATGGCTTTTGCCTGGATGGTGTGTGATGAAATGGCTATTCTTAATAAAGGTGTCCTATGGATTTCGTGGCTTCTGAGGATCGACGTCAAGATTGCCGTGTAGATGTGCCTGTATGTCTGTGGGTTGAGATTCCTCTTGCCTTCTCTTATGAAACGATTGATCTTGATGGGGCAGAATTTAGCCAGTGGCAATGGGATGAGCTGGCGGTCTCTCCGGATTTAGTGAAAGCGATGGTAGATGAAAAAGATCTTACCATCCGTGATCCTTTGTTATTACAAATGGTCACGCGAATTGACTGGATGTTGACATCCATACTCCGGACATTGGGAAAAGATAAAAATCTCAAGAGGGCCATTCCAGAATTTACGAAAGTGAGCCTGTGCGGTTCTGGAATGAAATTTTTTTCCGAAGAATCCTATCCCCTTGGGTCTTTCCTCGTTCTACGCCTCATTTTGCGACCATTTATTCCGATTCAGGCCGTAGGGAAAATTGTGAGGATTGATGCAAAATCAAAAGGCAAGGAACAGGGATTTGAGATTGCAGTGGAGTTCACCAAAATATCTTCTGATGATCGTGAAGCGATTATTCGGCACACACTTCGGTCCCAAGCCACCATGCAACGGCTTCGTTTCAAGCAACCTGTCGATTCCGTTCTTGACTAGGGTTCCCAAAAATTTCTGGTGTCTATTGGCCTGTCTCGTGATTGTGGCAGGATGTCAGAAGCCATCTGAGGTTCCCGTTTCTTCTCCTTCATCATCTTCAACCCCCATTTCCTCTTTACACCCGCGTGTTCTCAATCGACCGCATAGTGTGGCTATCCTTCCTCTGGAAAATATGAGTCGACATTCCCATCTAAGTTGGCTGGGTCGCGGACTTCAAGAAATGCTGGTCAGTGATTTGGCGCAATGGCCACAATTCGAGGTAGTCTCGCGAGATGCACTGGGTTCGGTCTTACGGGAGCAATGGCTTCAACAAAGAGGATTTTCTTCAGTTGAGAATCCCGTTGGTCCTGGACAATTACAAGGAGTACGGTATCTCATTCAAGGGAGAATCTACTTGCAGCAGGACACTCTTTCTGTGGACCTGCAGATTGTCGACGTAGAGACTGGTGTGGTCGTGAGCTCAGTCAACGCTCAGGGTGTAGAGTCGGATATCCCTGGTTTAGAGCAAGACCTTGTAACTCACCTCATTGGTGTGTTTGACCCTTCTCTTGATGGATTGAGTCCTTCAATGGTCGATCAGAATTCGGAGGGCCAGAAGCTGAACTTTAGAGGGGATTCTGGATATGATAAAAATGGGCGACATGGGATTTCTTCTAAAATTAATGCTTCATCTATGGTGTATCCCACTGATGTATTTTTATCATTGGAAAAATTGACGTATGAGCGAAGGGAAGCGTATCGGTTAGCGGAAACGATTTGGGATGAGGGATGTGTTGTTGAAATGGGGCAGCCCCTGTATCGGGTTTTGCACTTGTTGTTTGATCCCGCGAAGTCGGTACCGGTCATGGCCATTCCTTTTTCATTATTTTTCTCTCCTCACCGGATTTCCAATATATTCGAGCAAGCGAAGAAATCAGGAACCGATTCGGGTGGGAATGTAGATTCTGTTGGATTTAGAACGACCCTAGACGAGGGGTCAGGGGCTCAA
Source organism: Nitrospiria bacterium (assembly GCA_030430725.1). Lineage (GTDB taxonomy): Bacteria > Nitrospirota > Nitrospiria > Nitrospirales > UBA8639 > Nitrospira_E. The sequence continues at coordinate 5,918 of JAUIKP010000003.1, read as the reverse complement.
TCATTATTTATTGAACATTTTCAAACGCCCCGTCGCGTATTTATCCGTGCTCTTAATGAAAAGCAGGATGTGCTGGCAATTTTTTCCGATTGGGGGTGGCGGACGGAAGGCAAATTTTCCATGCGAGGTAATCAAGGGGTATCCGTACCTATGTGGCCGAACCCGTTTGTCACCGGGGTCGTCAGATTCCCGGTGGATTGGGTAGAACGGGAAGGGCACCATGTGACATTTGATAGCGTGGTGGTTCCTGTTCCGGACGAACAAGTTCTTGTCATGCTGGAGCCTATCGAAGAGTTCCAAGAAGAGGAAATCCCGATTTCGCACCTGGTTGAAACGGAAGACCTTCTTCAGAAGTTAGAACGTCTGATCAAATCCAATTGGGCTCCTGCGATAACGGAAGGGCTGCCAATGCGGGGGTACCTCCCAGGTAATAAACGGACGGCAGTGGGTGTGGTCCATGTGCAGGAGGGAAAAATTCGTGATATCCACTTTCAGCATTGGCCCGAGGATCCCTTTTTTCTGGAAAGCTTGCAAGATCTTCAAATAAAGTTAAAGGAGGCCTGTCTGGTGTGTCAGAATTCCGGTCAGGTTATCTCCCATCTCCCCAATTCGGTAAAAGCCTTTCGCTTGCAACTCACCCTGGTGAAAGACATTTACGCCCTCCATCTTGGCAGTCAATCTCACTAACATCGCACTCGGTTTTCTCATTCCAATGGCTTTGATGTAGGGCGACTGTCCCTGTTCCGGGCACTTAACCCGGTGGCATTAAAGTTGGCCAGTGTCGGCGAAGTGTGTCCTCGGCGGCTTTGGCAAGTATCTCATCGAGAGAATGATCCTGGCTGAATACTCGCAGGGTAATCATCCGGGCTGGAAGATACTGGAGATATTTCTGGAGGCTATCTTTTTCGACTGTGCCTTTGGCGGGGTCCCAGACAAATATTTGAAAGTTCCCCATGTTGAGCAAATTAATGGGACGTGGGTCCTTATGAGCAAAGTCTATTCGAATATCCTGGTGACGATATTTGGTCGGTAACAATCGACGCATGCGGCTCAGAAAAACCTGAGGTTGGAAGGATGATGATGCCGGCTGAATGATAGGGAGAAGCGTGCTGAACGCGGTTTTCCATTTCACGTGTCTTCCGATGATTTGACTCCACTCCATTCCCAATTGCCGTTTATGCATGGAACGAGCGTGCTTCCATGAACGAACCGTTTCAATGACGTGCCAATCAGTTAATTGTAGGTAATCAGATAAGGACTGGAGAGGGTTTTTGTTACACAGAATCTCCATTGTGGGTTGAAAAATTTCCTGAAGATGAATGTCGATTGCGCGTGTGGTGCGATGGTAGTAGACATTGGCATAGAGATAAAGCCTGGCGTGTAAAAACATTTGCAACGCAGGAAGTCCTGATTGATGGATCGTGAGTCCCTGTGATGAAAAAAAGGTGTAATGAAGGAGTCGTTCAATATCCACAGGCCCAATGGCTACTCCGCACATGTAGGAATCCCTGAGGACATAATCGCAATTGTCCGGGGTGCAAATTCCGCCGAGAAGGGGTTGTAAGGCGATAACCCATGGCGGCAGATGCTTTGTCGATTTGTGAGGATCCTTGAGAATAAGGAAAGCGATATGTTCCGGATCCAATTGCTCTCCTGGGGCAAATGGCCCGGACGGACTCCGACGGATCTTTTTGATAATTGGCCCCAAATGGTCACGAATAATGTGTTGACCGAGTACTTCATGGGTCAGGTTAAATTGATTGAGGAAATGATGGTCGAAAAAATGGCAGAACGGGCCATGTCCGATATCATGGAGCAAGGCCGTTATACGAATAAATTCTTCCAGGAAATGACACGAGGGTACCTCGGAGACGGTTAGGCAAAGCGACGGATAGAGTCGTGCCATAAATCGACCTGCCAGGTGCATGGTCCCAAGGGAGTGCTGGAAGCGGGTATGCTCGGCGCCCGGATAAACCCAATGCGCACTCTGAAGTTGGAGAATATAGCGAAGACGTTGGACCCAGGGAGAATCAATCAGATCCTTTTCGGTCTGTTCGGTAGAATCTGGTTGAGGATAGGGAACGGTGATGGAGATATAGCCGTGAATAGGGTCGGCAAGAAGCGATACGCCATCAAACGGGGATGAGAGTGGTCCGGACACGGGCATGGCTAAGAGTCTTTCCCTGACCTCAAAGTTTTGTTTGTTGGCGTGTGCCGGGTTGTTGGAAAATGCCTAGCATAAAAAGTATTCAAGATTAGGGTTTGCTGGGGCGCTCTATTTGTAATTTTTCTAAAAATTCTTCAGTCCCCGGTATCGAATGATGGCCCATCGCATGACGGGGTAGGCGATCAACGATCCGACAATCGCCAGGGCACAGGCTCCAACGAGAAATGGAATGAGGTAGGGGGAAAGCATCTCAAATATATTGTCCACCCTCATCTGATCCCATTTAATCGTGGTCGTTGAGGATGCGCCGACCAACAGCATGCCAGTATAGAGACTAGCAGCTAAGATTGGGATAAGCGTCCAGGGATTGTTGATCAATGACCCTAGAAAGAGCGCCAAAAAATTCAGCCGGAAGGCCCAGGCGCAGAACACGACGCTGGCTGTGTGAAACAAATAATGTGGCGCGAAGGCGATAAACACACCGAGAGCAAATGCCAAGGCTGTGCGGTGAGGGGTTTCGCGAAGATGTAGAACATTGGTCAATTGTTGTCGGACAGACTCAATCGTTACCATGGACAACTTCCTAACATTCCGTTACTCCCTAAAATGCACATAACTTTGGGATACCAATTTTTGAGTTTTGCCGTCTTGATGAACTATTTGAACTCCCGAACGACGAGAGGTAATGACGCCAATGGCTGTGGTAGGAATCCGTAGGTGTTTGGCTGCCAATTCGAGGCGGTGTTGTTTTTTGGGAGACACGGTAAACAATAATTCATATTCTTCTCCTCCATGTAGAACCCAGGGCAGAGGGTCTACGTTCACCTCTGAAGCATACGCGATGAGATGACGCGACATGGGAAGGCTGGACTCCTGAATCAGGGCGCCTACTTGGCTTTGTCGGCACAAATGTTGGATATCACCTGAGAGTCCATCAGAGAGGTCCAAGGCGGCCGAAGCCAAACGGTGAGAAGACAGCAACCGTCCTAATGCAATACGAGGAGTGGGTTGGAGGTGGCGCCGAACTAAAAACTTGATGGGCGGTTTCAATTTCGATATTTTTCCGTGTGAAGGGTGATGGGTTAGGTATGCCAGTCCTGCAGCGGAGTTACCTAACGATCCACTGACATAAATGATATCTCCTTCCTGAGCCCCACCTCGCGTTAAGGTCTGACCGGGCTTAACCTGTCCAAGTATCGTGATTGCCAGAAACAAGGAGGAACGTGAGGCCGAAGTATCTCCGCCCACAAGTTGAACCCCATGGGCTTTGCAAGGAACGGAAAGACCACGATACAGGTCCTTCCAGTCTCCATATTTCACATGAGAGGGAAGGGCCACGGCCACCAGAATATATGTGGGAATGGCTCCCATTGCGGCAATGTCGCTGAGATTGGCTACGGCTGCCTTGTAGCCAAGGTCAAAAAATGAGGAAGTATGTTTGGAGAAATGAATGTTTTCAACGAGGAGGTCCGTGGATATGACGATATGGGCAGATGAGGGGTGAGCCAGAAGTGCTGCATCGTCTCCCATGCCAATGAGGGTACGAGGACCGGGTGGAGAAAATCCACGAGTCAGAGCACGGATGAGTTGAAATTCCCCTAATGTTGACACGAGCGCCTGGCGGCGGGAAGGGGACATATTACAAAAGTCAGCGTGTCTTGGTGATGGATTGTCGTAAAGGGCGACGGGTGGCCGGTGACGCAACTTTTTTTCGACGGCCGGAAGTACTATGTCTATGAGTCATTGCCGAGTTCAAGGCCTGTCGATTTTTGGTGTGAAGGGCGACTTTGAGAACTTCCGACATATTCTCTACGTAAATAAATTCAAGGCCCCGTAGTAAATGTTTGGGAATCTCATCGAGATCTTTCTGGTTTCTTTTAGGCATTATAATGGTTTTAATATGGGCCCGTTTAGCGGCGAGAACTTTTTCTTTTAACCCGCCAATGGCCAGTATTCTGCCGCGAAGTGTGACTTCCCCTGTCATTGCCAAGTCTCGTTTAACAGGGTGACTACTAAGACAGGATGCAAGGGCGGTTGCCATGGTAATGCCTGCGGATGGTCCGTCTTTAGGAATGGCCCCGGCCGGAACGTGAACGTGAATGTCCTGTTTTGCGAAAATGTCAGGATTGATTCCCAATGATTTGGCCTGGGAGCGGATATATGTAAGTGCGGCATGAGCAGATTCTTTCATGACGTCGCCGAGATGACCGGTTAAGGTCAAGAGGCCTTTTCCCTTGATGGCGGAAGCCTCGATGTACAGGACATCCCCACCGGTTTCGGTCCATGCGAGTCCTGTTGAGACGCCGACTTCATCTTTTTCCTGTTCCTGATCCGGCACATATTTAGGGACCCCGAGGTAGTGATGAAGGTTTCGGGGTGTGATCTGATAGCGTTTGATCTTTCCTTCGGCAATGCGCTTCGCCACTTTTCGCATGACATTGGCGAGTTCACGCTCAAGATTGCGAACACCAGCTTCCTTGGTATATTGAGAAATGATGCGCGCCAGACACGGATCGGTAAGGAGAAAGTGCTCCTGCGTGATCCCGTGTTCTTCTAACTGACGCGGAATCAGGTAGCGTTGAGCAATGCCAAGCTTTTCTTCTTCCGAATAGCCGGGGATTTCAATGATCTCCATTCGGTCCCGTAATGCGGAGAGAATAGGGTCGGTCAAATTTGCGGTTGTAATGAACATGACTTCACTCAGATCTATGGGGACTCCGAGATAGTGATCGACAAAGGCATGATTCTGTTCCGGATCGAGAACCTCCAGCAAGGCAGCCGAGGGATCCCCGCGAAAATCGGTCCCGATCTTATCGACTTCATCTAACATGAACACGGGGTTATTGGTTCCTGCCTGTTTGATTCCCTGGACAATCCTTCCTGGCAAGGCTCCGACATAGGTCCGGCGATGCCCTCGAATTTCGGCTTCGTCTCGTGTTCCACCTAAACTCATGCGAACGAATTCCCGTCCCATGGCACGAGCAATCGATTTTCCTAAAGAGGTTTTGCCGACCCCAGGAGGGCCCACAAAACACAAGATGGGACCTTTCATTTTGGCTTTGAGTTTGCGCACGGCCAGATATTCCAGAATTCGTTCTTTGACCCGTTCCAGATCGTAATGATCTTCCTGCAGCACCTGGGTTGCCTGGGGAATGTCGAGGTTATCCACAGAATGATGGTTCCAAGGTAATTCAACTATCCATTCCAAGTACGTTCGAATCGTCCCGGCTTCGGCCGTATCCTGGTGCGTTTTTTCTAGACGTTTCAGTTGTTTCTCCGCTTCTTTCAGGACTTTGTCCGGCATGGTAGCTGCTTGAATCTTTCGACGAAATTCGGCCACTTCTTCTGTGCGGTCATCGAGGTCTCCCAACTCTTTCTGGATCGCTTTGAGTTGTTCGCGAAGGAAGTATTCTCGTTGTGTCTTATCCATTTCCCCCTTGGCTTCAGCCTGGATTTTCTGTTGCATGGACAACACGTCCTGCTCATTTCCTAGGATTTCATTGACTCGTTTCAGCCGGAGAAGAGGATCATCAATTTCAAGGACTTCCTGAGTCGTCTCAATGTTGAGCCCAAGATTGGAGGAGATAATGTCTGCCAGACGTCCAGGATCGTCAAGATTTTCAATGACGGTCAGTACATCCGGCATCAACACTTTTCCTAATCCGACAATTTTTTCCAAGGACTCTCGGGTGGAGCGAACAATGGCTTCCTTCTCTACGGTAGGAAGCGCTGAGGGGGATTCGGTCAAGGT
>JAUIKP010000330.1 GCA_030430725.1 Nitrospiria bacterium | reverse complement strand
CTCCGCCGCAAGACGCCGGTTAGTCTCCACAGGCGCGTCTGATCTACTCACCATCGGACAGGAACACCGGGACATGGATGAGGTATACGGTCAGGCCCTGATTGAAGCCGGACGGCTTTATCTTTTTGCGGACGATCCACTTACGGCCCTGGAGTACCTCGTCAAAGTTGAAGATCTGCACAACAAAGACATTCGAGCCAAGGGTCTCTTCACCAGAGGGGAAGCCTATCGGATTCTCGGAGATGACCCCAACGTGATTCGCGTATTCGTGGATGTCATCCAAATGTTTGGCGAGCGTTCCTCCTGGGGCAAACGGGCCATCCAACAGGTTGTGACACTCTCTCAACAGGGTGAAACAGAACGTGAGCGCCTGACGGCCTTAAACCGGATCATCCCTCGGCACCCTGACCTTCCCGTCTTGCTCGCCACGGCCCGGTTAACCATCGCCGATCTGTATCACGAACAGGGAGAACAACTGTCCGCTCTGGAAACGCTGGATTTCATTATCTCGGTTCCAGACCTTCCCAACGAACTCGTTATCCAGGCCTATCGAAAAAAAGCCGCCATCCTTTCAGGATCGGAACGGTACCAGGAAGCGGCGGATACCTATGCCGCCTTGAGTCAATTTCCCGGAGAAAATCAAACTGAACTCGAGGAAACCAAAAACCTTCTCATTTTACAATTGGTGAAAAAAGCCCTGAAGGACCGGAAGATCGGGGAAACCCGCATCGCCGCCAAATCGCTGAAACAGCTCATCGAGCAATATCCCGAATCCGTGGAAGCTCATCGGGCCTATATCGAAACCAAAGTCATGCTCAAAGACACGGCGGAGGTCCAGGCCTGGTATACCACCTTAGTCAAGACCCATCCCGATCACGCGGTGTATCAGTATGGACAGGCCCTGGCGTTGTCCTACACCGAACCGCCCGACCTCCCGTTGGTTATCCGCCTCCTCAAACGTGCCATGAAAAAAGATCCCGCCCTGGGGTATGTCCACCAAACCCTGGGATGGGCCTACGAACAAACCGAACGCACGTCCGGCAACAAAGGGTACCTTGAAAAGGCCGAGCAGGAGTACCGTATCGCATTGGAACTCAACGATGTCGGTCGGTTTCCCGACGTAGAATCCCAACTGCTGTTGAACTTAGGAAATACCTACCTGGGGCTCTCGAATGCCCGCGAAGCCTATCGACATTACCGGCAGCGTGAGGAGCAATTTACTCCGTCCGGCGAATCCATCACCGAATTGCTCTATCGCAAAAATTATGGAGAAGCCTGTTTTAAAGCAGGACGCACCGAGGAATCGTTGGTGCAATATCAGATGGCCTTACGGAACGTCCCTCCCGAGCAGTCAAGTCTACAAGCCGAAATCCTTGAACGTATAGGATTGTCCCATCAGGACATCGGCCAATATGCCAAAGCCATTGAAGCATTCTCCCAGGCCCTGGTTCTCAACCGTGAATTAGGGCAGAAAAAAAACGTCACACTGCTCCAGAGAAATATCGGCGTGAACCTCTTTAATCTGAGCCGCGCCAGCGAAACCGGTGGACGCGAGGAACTCAAACAGGCTTTGGGCAGTTACTTTACCAGCCTGGACCATCTCACCACCGGCGGGGGTAAAACGCTAGCCAAGGGACCAGGCTTGTTCAATGTCAATGTGGCCCTCAATGAAGGCGGGTCTCAAGCGGCCAGCGGGTTCGACCTAAAGGGCGAACAAAAGCTCATGTTCAGTTATATCGCCAGCACCTACGAGCAATTAGACGAACCGGGTCCCGCTCGAGATTTTTATCGGAAAAAACTCGCTCTTCTCAATAAGGGAGCATCGACTGCGCAGGATGCGGCAACGTTGACAGAAAAAGCCATTGTCCTCAATCGGCTGGGAGTGCTTTCCCACCAATTAGATGAACCTGAACAGGCGATGGAATCCTTTCGTCAATCCTTGAATTACACGCGGACCTTGAATATCCCGTTCGGAACCAGCGTCAACATCTATAATCTTTCGACATTAGCCGTCGAAAGCCTCTTACAAGGCCACACCCCGGACCACAGCCTTGTGGAGGCCATCACCTCGGGCATTCAGGATCTCCAACAACAAAACCATGAAGACCGCAATCTGTTTTTCACCCTCACCAACACCGCCATGCTTCTGTCCCTTCTTCCCGAACCAACACCAGACCGGCAACTTAAACCGGCTGATGCCGTCCAACGCATGCACCAGCAATTCACAACCAGCACACTTCCGTGGTCGTATTATCAAAAGGCCGACTCACTCCTACAGAAGCCGGCCCTCTTTTCAAATTCCGAACGACTTCCCGCTCAATTTCTGGTGAAGTTAAACCAGGCCGAATTGGCACGCACATCGGATCAACCTCAGGTCTATCGCAACATTCAGAACGACTTACTCAAACTGGTGGAAGACCGGCAATCCCCCAATAGCTGGCTGTGGTATCTGTCTCAAGCCGAAGCCACCGCTGATCCCATTAGGCACAAGGAGCTTCTCACCCAATCCGTTGAGGCCGTCCTTCGTTTCCCCGCGCAAACCGACCCCCCCACGGGTCAGACCAACACCTGGCCCGCATACGAACGTCTGATTCAGCTCTCGGTTGACCAATTGATTGAAGCAGGCCGGCCCGAAGACGCCTTCACCGTGGCGGAGCAACTGAGCATTCGACAAATGACCAGCGCTGTCTATGAAGCACTGGGCGAGAAGGTCTTTCTCAAAGGTTTGGGAGACTATGAACCGGAATTACACTCGTTACTCGGGGAACTTCGGCAAGCCAGAAATCACGGGAACGTCGCGGCCATTGACGAACTGGCTCCTGCCCTCCAGGACACGCTCTATGCCCTGTTTGAAGAATATCCCTGGGCCACCGCCTCCTTCTGGGCGTATCCTCCGACCAGGGACCTCATATTTTTGGGAGTGGACGCGCAACACCCCTACCTGAAAATTCTCAAAGGCATGCAAGGCTATCATGGCTTTGTTCATAATGGAGACACGCTCCATTACAGCCCGCTGGTAGTCACCGAAGAAGGGGTCTCGGGGGATGAAGAATTTCACCAGCGTCTCAAACAATCGGCCTCCGCCTATGTGGCGATGCCGCCGGAGCTGGAATCCACCCTCCCTTCACTCACGCTCGATCAGAAGCCACTCACGTGGGTCAGCAACGTCTATGATTTCCTGAATGGCTATCATCAGCGCAGCCTCTTTTTTTCTCACATCACCACACCAAGCACGTTTCTCCCTTCCACGCCTTCCAGTGCAGGGGAAATTCCATTTGTGCTCCAGCAATTCAGCGGAGTCGAGACCCACGATCATCCCCTGGCCGGCCATACCAACATTGCCGCGTTTCTAAAAAATCCTGAGACCTTCGCCTTCGAAGTACAGGAAGCTCAGAATGTTCGGGAATTTGTCTCCGTGCTTGATTTTGCCGGCAGTCAACACCATTCGATCCTGCTCTTCGGCGGTGTTCCGTCTTCATCGCCTTCTCCTTGGGTGCTGATCTCCTCTCTCCTGCGGGCGGGATTTCCTCATGTCATCGTGAGCCGGACACCGCTCGACCCCCAAACCGCCGCCAGGTTTCTGAATCACTATCTCACGCATCTCAATACGCTTCCTCCCGATGAAGCCGTCATGGCCGCATCGAAGGATATCTGGGGATCGGATACTGACACCTATCCCTTCCGCCACTATGGATTTGCCGGCATGGGTCCGGACGAACGCCAGGAATATGCCGCCTCCATCTATGACCAGGAAGTGGCAGAAGCCATTCACGCATTTGAGACCAAAGACTTTCCCGGCTCTCTGCTGCATATCGAGCATGCACTCGCCCTCATCGAGCATGCAAAAAAACGACAGGACTTCAAAGACCTCACCACCTTGGCCGTCGAAACCGCGTTTGAAGTCAGCGATTATGAAAAGGGCCTGTTCTTTCAACAGAAACTCCTGGATGCGCTCACGCCGGAGACCCCGGCCAACGAACGGGCTGAGGCGGAATATCGCCTGGGCATCCTGCATTCCCGTCTCGAACATTTTGACCTCGCCGTGCAACACCTCGAACAAGCCAACCAGATCTGGGAACAGGGCGAACAGCTTGATCGACTCGCGGAAGGCATGGCCACATTGGGAATTGTCCGTGAAAACATGGGGGCCTATACGGAAGCCCTGGACCAATTCAACCAGTCGTTTTCCCTGTATCAGGAAATCGGGGAAATGGGCCACACGGCGTTTCAATACCGTCGAATCGGTCGTATTTATTATCTTCGATTAGGCCGGTACGAGAAAGCCCGTGAAAACTTTCTGGCCGCTCTCAAACTCTACCAGGAGCAAGGCGACCCCCAGGGAGAAGCCGAAGCGCTGTATGAAGTGGGATTGACCTATGAAAAAGTCGGTCTCTTCGACCAGGCCGCGGAACGCTACCACCAGGCTCTCTCGATTGCGAAAGAACTGGAGGACCCCAAG
>JAUIKP010000329.1 GCA_030430725.1 Nitrospiria bacterium | reverse complement strand
CCGTTGAGGGTAGGGGAAATTTTTGATGTGCAGGTTGAAATGGTAGAAGAAGGCAGATCCATATCATATCAAACCAATACCGAGGGGACCATTACGTTAGAGGATTTTGCGCCTACTCGTGCAGATTCCGGTGATAGTCACATTACCGGTACATTTCAATTTGTGACGGAGAACAGCGAAGGGGGACAGATTTCAGCCACAGGCACGTTTGATTTGCCTTTGAGTAGGAGGATCGTATTTGAGGATTCAGTCCATTCCAGGAGGAACGTGTCCAAGGGTTGAGGGATTCCCACATGCTCCCCTTTTGAAAGAGTGAGGAGTCGAAAGGTTTGGGGAGAACCACTATGGGTCGGAAGGGTACCTTTGGTGGGATTCTCCGAAGTAAACGAAGAATAGTGTTGGATCAATAGTCCATTACGCCACATAACCCTCCCGATCTATCCCGTTTCTTGCTCTGTTGTTTGGTTCAATATTCTTGTTGTGCCCCGGCTCTCTTATCCGAGGGTTCCTCCCTGTTTCATGTCTAGCTTTTATTTGACAATTTTGGCACAGTTTAATGAAGGATCCCCGCCACAAGCAGCGTGGAATTCATGGGGTTACACGTTTACCTTTCTCATAAGGTAGCGCGGAAGCAGGCTGCGGTAATGAGGAGTGGATCACATGCTCCTATTTCTCCATGTGAACCCGGCAACTGCTTAAAGGATGCACGTAGGGTGCGACTTCCCCGCCCTACGGGATAATCTCAACGGCATCGTTGGGAATCATTTTGTGGCAATAGCCCTGTTTCCCATCACATGGGAAAATACGTTCAGGCATGAAGGAATCCAAGCCTATGCCAAAGATAATTCCTGGTCCAAATTTTGAGGTGGTGTTACCTCCAAATTTGAACCACAGATATTTTGCCGAGGCCAGCCAGCATCCATTCCGGTTTAAGTCCCAAAGCTTTCAACTGGTAAATGCCTGGTGGTTGGCGGAAGCCGCCTTACTGGCATACGCCGAAAAGGAATTTGCAATTCCTCAATTCATCAAGGCCGGCTTGACCGTGGAAGGTAATCAACCCTTTAGTGATGGTGGAAGTACCCAATGCTATGTGGCACATAATCAGGATGTGGTGATTGTGGCCTTCCGCGGCACGCAGGTGCTGAAACGGGTAGAGGGTACAATCCCCGGCGAAATGTGGCGGCAGGTAGTCAAGGATTTGTGGACGGACGGAAAATTTCGGTTAATCGTATCTGGTCAGGGTGGGGCTGTGCATGAGGGCTTTAAAAAGGCATTGGACGAAGTGTGGGAATCCCTCAAGACATATTTAAATGGATTGAAAGAGGAAAATCGAGCTCGAACATTTTGGTTCACCGGCCATAGTCTTGGCGCGGCTCTGGCGACATTAGCCGCCGATCGCTATGGGGATGTGCAAGGGCTCTACACCTTTGGGTCTCCGTTGGTAGGTGATGAAGTCTTTGCGAGGGATTTCTATGTAAGTGGGTATCGATTTGTGAACAATAACGATGTCGTTGCCCGAATACCACTCTGGGGTCCCAATGCGTTGAACCTGATGAAGTGGGGTCGGTATGAACATGTCGGTCTTCTTAAATACATCGATGAAAATGGCAAGCTTTTCGATAATCCCTCTATGCTGGAAAGGTTGCAGCATGGTGTGGGAGGCCAGGTACAACTTCTTCGTGAGATGATGAATCAGTGGTCCAATGGCGAATTCGGGAACATACCTATTGATTGTTTCAATGATCACGCTCCACTGTATTATGCCCTTCGTATTTGGAATTGTTATGAGCAGGAACTCCAAGGTTACGAGGAATAGATTTCCGCCAGGGGTATCCAATGCGGATGCTGCAAGTGTGACCTCCTGCCAACATGAGAGGCAGATTCACTGGGTCAGCCAATCCTGTTGTATTTGTCTGTTATTCAGTTCGTTTTACCAATGAATCGTGAGCCTCTCTCTTCACGACAACAAAGCGGCCTTTAAGCCAGGTTCGCCAAGGCGAAAACCGTCCTTCTGGCAAGGATCGGATTGACCGTTTCGGAATTCCGGAAAACCTAGTATAGAAGCCAATGAGCAATTCCGGTTTGGAAACTGTATTTCTGGCCTGTTCCACATTGCACATGGGTGCCTGGAAAAGATAACTTTCTAATTGAACGCTGAAATGCTGAAGAAAATGGCCTTCTGTCTCAATTGTTCGGAGCCAGGCTCATATTTCAATCAAACGTTTCGGTTCCCTCTTGCTGGAATTTGCTATCTTCTTCCCTTCTCTTGTGCTAGTTTGGATGAACTTAACGCTTAGGGCTTGGCGATGAGCAATCACATTATCAAAGCCCGTAACCGGTGTTGTTTTGCCCGAGAGATTACTCGGAAGTGTCTGTCCACTGTCGCATGAATGCAGCGTCCGCGGCCTACTCCTTCTCCAGGTTGTACCTTTCTCGAGCCTAAGACAATATCATTTTTCAAAAGGAGGACCCCCATGGGTTCAAAATTGTATGTAGGTGGGTTGCCGTATTCCGCGACTCAAGCAGAATTAACCGACTTGTTTTCGGCACACGGCACCGTCCAGTCAGCCAATGTCATCAGCGACAAGTTCACCGGCCAATCGCGGGGGTTCGGATTTGTCGAAATGTCTTCGGGAGAGGAAGCGGAGGCCGCAATTTCAGCCCTGAATTCTACCGAGTTTGGTGGTCGCACATTGACGGTCAACGAAGCCAAACCCCAAGCTCCACGTACGGGTGGTGGCGGTGGAGATTTTGGTGGCGATAAACGTCGCAGCCGATTCTAACCAGAACACCAAGGCGTTTCATTAAAGGGAGAGATCAAGACGATCTCTCCCTTTTTTTGCCAAAATTCTGTAGTTGAAATGGATCGTCTCATCCAAATGTGCTGCATAGGACCGGAGGAGCGTGGATGGTCAGAAAATGGGTAGTATATTGCCGGACATTCAGACTGCTGACCTAACCTTGGAAAAAGCTTTTTCCCAGAGGTGTTCATCAATGAAGCTCAACGGTTTGTGCGAAGTTGTCATCCCTTCAACCTGACTGCCTCAAAATAAACCCCAATTACTGTTTTCTCCTCCTACCACAAGGACACGAATTCCCTGCTGAAAGCCGACTTTCGGTGATATCTGGTAACCTCACGGACAAGCCGGGCTATAGCAATTTTTGGGGAGATGCCGAACACCGGGAGTGCCCGCTTTACGATTCCGGTGATTTGAGGGCTTTATTGACCATCGCGACAAAATCTGAAAAATTGTACGGTTTGTTGAGCACGGCCAGAACCCCTGCCCCATTTGCCTGTTGGTAGATCTCATCGGTGATGTTTCCCGAATACAGAATGAACGGGATGGAGCGGAATTGAGGGTTGGCTTTCATCTGGATGAGAAAGTCCATGCCGGTCATGACCGGCATGTGGTTATCGGAAACGATGAGATCTACGTTCGGTTCCTGCTCCAATCTAGCTAGGGCGGCGGCTCCGTGTTCGGCTTCCACGCAGGCGTACCCATGATGCTCAAGAAAGTGTTTCATGGCTTTCCGGGCCATCTCATGATCATCGACTAGGAGAATGCGTTTCATGATGAATGACCTGTTTCAGAAAGGCTAAGTGCTTTCAATCCTTAGTAAGGCATAAACCGGGTCTCCTCGATCGGATCGAGCTTTACCGGAACGGATTTACTGTATTCTCTTCTTTCAATAATTTCAAAGGCGGAGTGATGCAGGGGGGTGTGCGAGTTTTATCCCACGGAAATTATGGTGATTTTAACCAAACGTATACACGGTACATAGCTGGTTGCGGATTTGTGACGACTCACAAGAAAGGCCAGAGCGAGTTTAAAAAATTGATGGTCAGACTTTCCTTCATCACAGAAGAGTATGAATGTTCTAGCAACAACCCAGGCTTTTCTAGAAATTCAAGCTGAAATGAGGATTTGGGAGAGGTCCAGGAACAGTCTAGAGCATAGGATGGAAGAGTGATCTGCCTGCGATGATGAGGAATTCACCATGAAATGAAACAGATGGGTATTCGGTGCGATGCGCCCACGGTTAAGCCGCAAGGGGAAATCACGCCGTCCTCATGGCGGTGCGGCAACCAGCGAAATCAGAGCTGAAAGTCTCCACTTGGATGGCGAACCCTAGAATACGACAGATGAGTTAAGTGATAGTCAGAAAAACAGGGGGATTGTGAGGAGCATGAATGGCCATGGAAGGGTGGCGACCACGCCGGGCACGAAATTTTTTGGTGTGTTGAAAAGAGAATAGGCCTATCACGCTGCGAGATAAAAGAGATAGAACTCCTGAATGCAAAGACGAATCACCACCAATCAAAACCTTCCACCCCTAGATTCGGGTCAGGGCTGGCGAACAGCAGGTGTTTTTCCGTGAACGTAGATGCCTTTGAAATGAAGGCCCCTCGTTTGCGTAGTTTTAGAGGGTATTGACGAAGTGGTTATGTTTATAATAATA
>JAUIKP010000328.1 GCA_030430725.1 Nitrospiria bacterium | reverse complement strand
TTGATGAGACAACGCAACATCCGTTGAACCTCACCGCATATGAACAGCTGGCAGAATACGCTCAACTGATGCAATTCGCTTTCGATCATGTACCTAATGGCATCATGGTGGCGGATTCGGATAAACGTTTACGTTTTGCTAATCAGGCGGCTTGTGACGCCCTAGGATATACCCAGGAAGAACTCAAATCTCTTCGAATTCCCGACATTGCTCCCTACCATAACAATGAAAAATTCCAACAATGCCTGGAAAGCTTGCGAAAGGGTCAAACTTTATCCTACCCATCGATCCATCGCACCAAAAATGGCCAGGAGTTCCCGATTGAAATTTCAGTGTACCTGCTCAATTTTCAAGGCCAGGAATTCACCTGCGCGGTGACCCGTCCCGCAGAGGAGAAATCAGATGAAGCCTAAACATTTGTTCGACACCAACATTTTCATACCACTCGTACCCGGCTGTGGCAGAAACCATGCAGCCCCTTCGCGAAGCTCATATGACCGAGAATCTCTCGGAAGAGAAAAGATAACAAGGCCGAAGCCGTTTTACGTGCGGAGCGTACATTTAGTCCGTGAGCACGGAAACATGGCAGGAACGCCGCTGATGGCTTTTTTCAACAGACCCCTGTTTACAATTGGTCCGTTTGAACCTTGGTAAGTCTTTTCCCAGTTCCCCGAAATCCCAAAATGATCAGGAATTCTCAGTCCCCTGTTGAATGCCTTTCTGTTTGAGGAGGCGTGAAAGGTAGGTGCGTTGAAGTCCCAGAAGTTCTGAGGCTTTGGTTTGGCTCCAATTGCTTCGACGCATGGCCTGCTCCAGGATGCGGGTACCGAATCGGTCAAGAGATTCATGGTAGGGGAGGTTGTCAAGCTCATCGAGTTCGTCTTTTCCTCCCCCCAATCCCAAGAGGTCTGGTGAAATTTCTTCCTCTACTCCCAAGACCACGGCTCGAGCAATCGCATTGTCCAGTTCCCGGATATTGCCTGGCCATGCGTAACATCGCATGGTTTTGATGGCAGACCTGGAAAAACTCCGCTTCCGTTTTTTCATTTCCTGCATATGACGGGCTAAAAAATGTTCGGCAAGAGGAATGATATCTTCGGGACGATCCCGCAATGGTGGTAATAACAAGTTCACAACATTCAGTCGGAAATACAGGTCTTCCCGAAAGGTCCTCTCTTTAACCGCTCGCTTCAGATCCTTGTTGGTGGCCGCAATCACCCGAATGTTGACGCGGACCAATCGTGTCCCACCTACCCTGGGAAACTCATGATCCTGAAGCACCCGGAGTAATTTAGCCTGAAGGCCCAACGGCATATCGCCAATTTCATCCAGGAAAACGGTCCCCCCATCCGCTGCTTCGAGTTTCCCTTTCTGGAGGGAGTCTGCACCGGTAAACGCCCCCTTTTCATGCCCAAAGAGTTCGTTCTCCAAAAGGGTTTCCGTGAGAGCCACGCA
Source organism: Nitrospiria bacterium (assembly GCA_030430725.1). GTDB lineage: Bacteria > Nitrospirota > Nitrospiria > Nitrospirales > UBA8639 > Nitrospira_E. The sequence continues at coordinate 3,011 of JAUIKP010000328.1, read as the reverse complement.
ATTGATGATACTGAAGGGCATATCCCGCCGGTCGCTCCATTGGTGAATGGATCGGGCAAACAACTCCTTCCCCGTCCCGCTTTCTCCCAGTAGCAACACAGTGGCATCAGCTTCGGCGGCCCGTTTTGCCAACTCTACCATTGAATGCACCTGAGAGCTATTCCCAACAATTTGGCTATACCGGCTTTCCACTTCGGTGCGCAACGCGGCAACCTGCCTCCCTAAGGCTTCCCGCGTTAAAACTTTTTTAAGGACAATGGCCAGATGATCCAGCTCAATAGGCTTCGTGAGAAAGTCATATGCTCCGGCTTTCATAGCTTCAACGGCTTTGGAAATTGTGCCATGAGCCGTCATGACCACCACCGGCAACGGAAGGCACTCTCCTCCACCAAATGCCGGTGAATCAGCCTCTCCATTCTTTTTCACACCCATTTTGGCTAATTGGTTCAACACTTCCATGCCGGCCATCTGTGGCATTTCTAAATCCAACAGCATGAGGTGAGGAAAGTCCTGCTCATATTTCTCCAAGGCTTCCTGACCATTTCCAGCGGAAATCGTGTCATAACCCAGAGCCTCCAAGCGGTCTGTAAGCATGAGGACAATGTCGGGATGATCATCGACGATGAGAATTTTCTTTTTCATGAGGGTTCTACTCCTTAAGCCCGCACCTGATTGTCCCGTGTCTATAAAGTCGCAGCCACCTGAGAATTCCTCACCTACCAAGCGCCTCCAGCACAGCTGCTGCCAAAAGCGGAACCATCAATTCATGATGGCCGGTCAGCGCAAAACCCTTTCCACCTTTTTGCGTTGGCCGTTTGACAACATTGGTCATCGGCCGGTAATGCGGGAGAAAATCCATATTCACTGTCGTGATCTGTTTTAAAGTCCGTCCCAGATTCCGGCCCAACGTCACGGTCTTGAGAAAGACTTCCGGCATCATGACGGCTGATCCCAAATTGATATACACGCCCCCTTCCATCTTCGATACCACTGCGGCCAGCTTGCGAAAATCCAATAACGAGCCCCCGCCAATCGCCTCGCCGTTTGCCTGGGGATGCATGTGAATAATATCGGTCCCGATCGCCACATGCACCGTGACAGGAAGACCAAGTTGCGCACCGGCCGCCAGTAAACTCCTTCGCCGGTGTGGAAATTGTCGGGGATGTTTCAACAGATACCGGCCAACCGCTTCTCCAATACCCAACCCCTGTTGCCATCCCTGCACAATCGCCTCATTTAAAATGCGTCCCGTATCTTCTGCCATGCCAAATCGTCCGGAATCAATTTCGGCTTCGACCTCCTCCGAGGTTTGTCCCAAATAGGCGATCTCAAAGTCGTGAATAATGACGGCTCCATTCATGGCCACGGCAGTAATCACACCCTTCCGCATTAGGTCCACAACAATGGGATTCAGACCGACCTTGGTCGGATGGGCACCCATGCCGAGAATAACCGGTTTTTCACGTCGTCGGGCATCAACAATCGCCGCCACCACGGCTCTGAAGGTTTTGCCTGCTAAAATATCCGGTAAGGTTTTAAGGAAGGCATGAAAGGAACCAGCACGCTGCCAGGGTGAACCAAAATCCGCCATTTTCACTTTTGAATGACGGGTTTGAAGCGGGTAGGTGCGAATCCGGGCGAGATTCAGCTTCGGAGACGTACCGGTCGGCAATGATTTAGCCCTGGTCACCAAAAAGACGCTCTTCAATAAATTCGCACAACACGTGACCCAGTGTAATATGACATTCCTGAATACGTGCCGTGACCGAAGAAGGGACCCGAAAACAATAATCGACGAGATCTCCGACTTTACCCCCGGTGGCGCCTGTCCAAGCCACGGTGACAAGGCCACGGTTCGTGGCTGTTTCCACACCACGAATCACGTTCAGGGAGTTCCCGCTGGTGCTTATGGCAATGGCCACATCCCCCTTGCGACCATGCGCCTGTATTTGCCGGGAAAATATATCTGTATAGTCATAATCATTAGCAATACAGGTAATGGCAGCCATATCACAGGCCAACGCCAGTGCAGGAAGGGGAGCTCGATCGCGTCGATACCGACCGACAAACTCCGCGGCGAGATGCGAGGCATCCGTCGCACTCCCTCCATTCCCAAAGAGCAAGACCTTTCGGCCTTCACGAAATGCGCGGATTAGCAATTGACCGATTTCAACAACGCGTTCCGCGTGGGTCCGGATAAACTCATTTTTAACATCGGCACTGATTTCAAAAGCCTGGATGACCGCATCAACATTCATCGTGGCCGATTCTATCAGGATAGGAACTAAATTTCACACTGTGTGAAGAGAAATCCAGAGATTCCCCCTTGAGAGCATAATATCCAACATCGGTTTTCTTGCCGGGCTCCTCAACCGATGATATAGTCGACCCATTGTGAGTGCCCATATGCCCACCAAAGCACTCCTACTCGCCATTCAAGCCGACCCTACGCCCGCTATCGCCATTCTTCGGCACTTGAATCCTGACATGGTATGTTTTTTCCTGCACGAGTCCCATAAAGATGTCGTGGAATCTCAGATTCCTCGTGCCTTGTCATGCATGCCCCAGCGTTGGGACTGGATCTTCACCCCTTCCCCTGAAAGTTTTTCCGCATGCCAGAAGGCCCTGGCTCAGGGGCTTGGCCCTTTGTTAACGACCTGGAGCGTGATACCAGGGGAACTGGTGATTGATATCACCAGCGCGACCGTTGGCATGGCTTCCGCCATGGTGCTGACAGGATTTCCATTTTCCACCAAAGTGTTGTCGTTTCCGGGTCATCCTTTTCCATCTGCTGACCAGGCCGTTGACGGGATCACCAAACTGTTGTCGCAATCTGAAGCCTCTGCCAATCCTTGGGACGAAGAGGCGCCATATCTGCGACACGAGACTTGTTACCATTTCAATCATGGCTCTTATGATGCAGCGGTTAAAGCGTTTCGCACGTTGGAACATCGAATCAGCGGCGGGCTGAAGCCCTTCTATCGGGCTCTGGCCGATGTGGCACAGGGCTA
>JAUIKP010000327.1 GCA_030430725.1 Nitrospiria bacterium | reverse complement strand
TCAACGTGGTCGAAACCGAATGTCAGGGCCTGTTGGCTCAAGGCAACAAGGTGGTGCTTGATTGTTCAGCGGTGAGTTTTGTGGGAGAGGATGGGGTCCGCATGATTCGGCGGCTCATGAGCCACGGATGTGGCATCAAAAATTGTCCGTCATTCATTCAACAGATTTTATTTACCTAAATGGTTTCGATGGAGGAGCGTCCCATGAGTACAATCACAGCAGAATCGATGGAGGGTCTGTTCAGTGCACCAGCGTCAGGTCGGTTCAGGAAAGCCGCGACCCCGGCACTCCGGGTCTTCAAAAGCCACGACCGTCACGAAGGTCGAGCGGATGACGATCAAGCAGAAGCGACCTTGGTGGCACGCGTTCGACGCGGCGAAGAAACGGCGTTTAAGGAATTGGTCGAACGCTATCATTCGCCATTACGTCGAGTCGCCTTGACCTTCGTGCCTAGCGAGGCGGTGGCCGAAGAAGTCGTGCAAGATACCTGGATGGCGGTGTTGGAAGGTATTCATCGCTTTGAGTGTCGCTCGTCGTTAAAAACGTGGATCTTTCGCATTCTGGTCAATCGGGCCAAAACGCAAGGAGTGCGTGAAAGCCGGTATGTGGAATTTCCAGGAAAAACATCGGATGCCGATCCAGGAGGAACCGACATGGTGGATGAACTGGCCGCTTCCCCTGGAGGAGAGGGGTCCCCTGGAAATTATTCCGGAATCATTTCCTCCCAAACGGAAGCGTCACCTGAAGGGAAGTTGTTGAATAAGGAAATGGTCGAGCGGATGTATGCCGTCATTCATACCCTTCCGGCCATGCAGCGACAAGTGATCCTGCTGCGGGATGTAGAGGGGGGTAAATCCGAGGACATCTGCCGGATGCTGGGTGTCTCCGAATCCAATCAGCGTGTGCTGTTACACCGCGCCAGGACAAAAGTTCGTCAGGCCTTGGCACCCTATATGGATGAGTCCAATCCCTATGCCTCAAAATCCTGTGCCCTTAAGCCCTGTGCGTGAACGGTGCGAGAGGAATGCAGAATAACCTGGAGTCGGATTGCTGAACCCGATTTTATATGGGGTTTTCTTAAACAAGGTTTCTTAGCGCTTGCAAGGATCAGAAGTCTGGGGTTCGGGAACCGAAGCGCTATCGGGCGGTCATTTCAACCAGGGTGTCGTAATAAATACGGATTCCGGTTTCGAATTGGTCGACGGGGATTCGCTCAGCGTCACCATGGATGGACGTGGCGAGTTCAGTGCTGAGCACAAGGGGAAGGATGCCATAGCACTTGGCCCCGCGCAGACGAAACATCCTTGAATCGGTTCCGTAAGGAATAATCATGGGTACCACAGTCGCGTCGGGATGGTGCCGTGAGATGGCATTGGACAACGAACGAAACATCGGAGTGTCATGCGGCGTTACAACGGACTGACTTGCGGGGTGAATCACCTCGACCTCGATCTCCCCTCCGAGTCGGGTCTTAACTTCCTGTAAAAAAGCTTCGGCATCCATACCAGGAAGCAAACGAGCGTCGAGAGTCGCGGTGGCCAGCGAGGGGATGACATTCGCCTTGGGCGGATCGCCCACACCCGACTGGAGCGAGGTGAGTGAAACCGTCGTCCCCTCAATGGCGTTCGTAAACCGGTTTTTCGCAAGCGGGCCAAGTTGGGACACGAGCGCATCCAATGCGGGATTGGGGATGGTTGGAAACGGCTGACTGAACAGCCGATCGAGCGCGCGCATTAATTTATCATTCGGATTCTGATCATGCGGCTGTGACCCGTGCCCCGCGGTGCCGCGAGCCGTCACACGGAGCCAGAGCGCCCGCTTCTCCGCCACCGAAATGCCGAAGACCAGCTTCCCATCCACGAAAATCTCGCGGCTGCCGAATCCACCTTCATCCAGAACATACTCGGGATCGAGTTCCGCGTAGTGGTGGTCGAGCATATAGCGGGTGCCCATCGTTCCGCCGATTTCTTCATCGTTCACCGCCATAAAAATGATATCGCGGTCGAGAGAGATTTTCTGCCGCGCCAGCGTTAGAAAGGCGTAGAGTTGAAGCACACCCGTGCCCTTCATGTCGATGGCACCCCGGCCCCAGATGTGGCCATCTTTGAGTTCGCCCCCAAAGGGATTGACCCCATTCCAGCGACTCGCGTCTGCGGGCACCACATCCATGTGATGGAGCAGCAGAATGGGCTTGGCGTCGCCTGAACCCTTGAGTCGTGAGGTAAGATTGATCTTTCCCGGTGCAGCTTCATACTGCGTGACGGTGATCCCCTCTTTCTCGAGAATAGTTTGAAGGAATCCGGCGGCCTCGGTGACGTCACCAGGCGGGTTGGTGGTGTTGAAGCGAAGATAACGCTGCAAGGTGTGCACGGCCTCGCCAACGGTCGTCTTCCAATCAATCTCCTGCCCCCTTGCCATGGTCGGGAGTACCAGCAGAATCACCAGGCAGAGAGTTCTCAGGGAAAAAGAAATCATCGCGTTTGACCTCGTGAAGTTAACGTTCATTGTCTGCGTAATGGAGAGCCCCCAAAAGTGTATAGCATCAGAGACGACGAAAGGATATCATCTGTGATTTTCTCACAAAAAAAGTCTGGGGTTTATGCTTAAGCTCAGCCACAATTTTTACGGAAACCCAATGAGAAAATTTCCATTCTAGCTGAAGTCGGAGGACTGCCTCGCATCGAGCCTATTTTCCTAATGGGCCCGCATCAATAAGATGGGCATTCTGAAACTTAAATGGGACATGTGAAGTCCTTGGGTGCTAGTTTATGACAAAGAGAAGAAATGATTATATATTTCACTGGGTTGATATTGTACCGTATTTCTTCCCAAGTTCGATTCACGTTTGGGGTACGTCAGCCTAAAATTTCGTATCATTTACGTAAATCATAAAATTTGGTAGCATGATTAAAAGCTTTAAGGACAAAAACACGGAAGCGCTTTATAGCGGGAAAACGGTGAAGCCGTTTTCAGGGTTTCGGAAAGCTGCCGAACGGAAATTGACCATGCTCGATAGCGCCGCCGAGTTAAGGGACCTGCTGGCTCCTCCGGCTAACCGGCTGGAAAAGCTGAAAGGGGACCGGGCCGAGCAGTACAGCATCCGAATTAATGACCAGTGGCGGATTTGCTTTATTTGGAAGGAAGATGGGCCACATGAGGTTGAGATTACCGATTATCACTAAGGAGAAAGAGTCATGACAAAGAGCGGCATGCGCCCGGTTCATCCGGGAGAAATATTACTGGAGGAATTTATGAAGCCTTCGGATCCCCCGATTAACGCCAATATGCTGGCAAAAGCGCTTGGCGTTCCGGCGAACCGGATTACGGCTATCCTTAAAGGGCAGCGCAGCATTACCGGCGATACGGCGTTGCGACTGGCCGTGTTTTTTAACACCACGCCTGAATTCTGGATGAACCTGCAAAAAGCCTACGAGTTACGCCTTGCTGAAAAAGCTATGCCTGGGAAGGTGAAGAGGCATATTCAAGAGCATAGAGATATTTTAGTGTCGGTTTAGATTTACAATCCTTAGTAACACATGTCTAAAAGCGTCCCTTCGTTGGACTCGGTGCTGGATACCATTCTGGAGTGGTCCTGTGATCGCGGGGCTTGCGGCTGGGGGAACCACATCCATGTGATGGAGTAGCAGAATGGGCTTGGCGTCGCCTGAACCCTTGAGCCGGACGGCAAGATTGACCTTTCCCGGTGCGGCTTCGTACCGGGTGACCGCGATCCCCTCCTTCTCGAGAATAGTTTGAAGGAATCCGGCGGCCTCGGTGACGTCCCCAGGCGGGTTGGTGGTGTTGAAGCGAAGATACTGCTGCAAGGTGTCGACGGCCTCGCCCACGGTCTTCTTCCAATCAATGTCCTGCCCCATTGATGTGGTCGGAGGTACCAATAGGAACAACAGGACAAGACTTCTCAGGGACAATGGAATCATTGTGTTTGACCTCAGGAAATTCAAAGTTATAGTCGGGGAATTGAGAAGGATTCAACAATGTATATCATCAAGGGCGACGAAAGGATAGCACCGTTAATTGTTCACGATAAAAAATTCTGTCATTTGTACCTGCACTCGACCACGAGGCTTTTCCTCGTCATGTGTTAATGCAAGGCCTGATCCCTCTTTTGTCCCTCGCCTATCAAATTCAGGCTAACCTAGGAATATCTTGCACCCTCGAGAAATCATGTAAGGAAGTCTTCGTTAAAGGGGCGCAGATCGAGTTCCAGCGACCAAGCGTTATGAGGTTGTTGAATAAGGCTCCAGTATGCTTCAGCCATCTCATCTGGATTCAGTAGGGGATCTGTTGAGGTCGGAGACTCATGTTCCCGAAGGTCAGGCGTATCAATAACTCCATCAATGATGACATGTGCGACATGAATGTTATGCGGCCAGAGCTCCCGCGCGAGCGATTCTGCCAAACCTCGAACAGCAAATTTTGCACTGCTGAAAGCTAGTGCGCCTTTCCG